>JBIOYO010000154.1:0-15371 GCA_044870175.1 Nocardioidaceae bacterium
CCTCCCGACCGCACTACGCCGAGTCGGCAGAACCTCCCGGGAGCTCACGCCGGCTCGGCGCCCATCAGCCGGGAGCCCACGCCGGCTCGGCACCCATCAGCCGGGAGCCCACGCCGAGTCGGCAGAACGTCCCGACCGCACTACGCCGAGTCGGCAGAACGTCCCGACCGCACTACGTCGAGTCGGCAGAACCTCCCGGGAGCTCACGCCGACTCGGCACCCATCAGCCGGGAGCCCACGCCGACTCGGCAGAACCCGGCCGAGGCAGACACACCATGAAGCCGCGGTCCCCCGGCAAGGCAGGTCCGGCAGGGGCGCACGCGGCCCTACAGAGAGGGCCCGGCAGACCCTGGGACGTGCAGCACCGGGACCGTCGCAGCCCGGGTGAGGCGGCCCGGGAGGTCGACCCGGAGCCAGCGCGACAGCCGGGTCGGGAGCGTGCAGACGACCACGGAGTCGAACTCCGACTCGCCGAGCAGCTCGCGCACCCGCGCGACCGGGTCGTGGTCGACGACCTCGCCCCGCGCCTGCACGCCGAGCCGCCTCAGCCGCTCGAGCTCATGGTCGACGCGGCCCTTCGCCAGCGCGTGCGCGATCTGCTCGGGGCTGGGGATGTAGCGGTCGATGGGGGGATAGTCCCACTGCGTCTCGCCCTCCGTCGCCGCGATGGGGGCGACGAGGACGAGCTCGACGCCACCGACCTCCAGGTACGGCTGGAGCGCCTGTTCGAGCTCCGGGCAGCCCAGTGTCTGGTTCGCCACGACCATGATCCTCGTCATTCACCCATCATGGGGGTCGGCCGTGGCCCCAGGAAGGGCCCACCGCCCCCCAGGCCCTCTTCGGACGATCTCCTCGCTCAGCTAGGGCGGAGCGTTCGGTCAGCGATCTGGTCATGTCTGCGTCGTTATTGCGTCAAGGCCACTGGTTGCCTGCGTGGATCGCAATCACACTGGTAGCGAGATGTCCCGAAGGAGTGACGCGCGTGGTCGAGAGGGTCTCTCAGTGGCCGCAGGCAGCGTGGTGGCGACCAGCGGTGCGGGTCGCCGCGGTTGCTGCGCCGCTGCTCACGTGCGCGATCCTGTCGACGGTCCGGGACACGGTCACTGCGGCCACGTCGGTCCTGGCGCTGGTCGTGTGGGTGGTGGCGGCCGCCGCCACCGGTGACCGGCTCGCCGGCATTCTCGCCGCGGTCTCGGCCGGCGCCTGGTTCGACTTCTTCCTGACCGAGCCGTACTTGCGATTCACCATCGCAGACTCCGACGATATCGAAGCCACCGTGCTCCTCGTGCTGATCAGCTTCGCGGTCACCGAGGTCGCGCTGTGGGGACACCGACAGCAGGCTCAGGCCGCCCGACGCTCTGGCTACCTCGACGGGGTTGTCGATGCCGCCCGTGCTGTGGCTGACGGTGATGCGCCGATGGCGACGTTGGTCAACGTCGTGGGCGGGCACATCGTCGACGTACTCGGCGCCGTCAGCTGCCGATACATCGAAGGCCCGGTGTACGACGCGCGCGTCACCACCCTGGACCATGACGGCGTTCTCACCCGCGCCGGCCGCCCCGTCGATGTCGAACGCGACGGGCTCCCGACGGACGAGTACGTCGCCGTGCCCGTGCGGCGCGGCCATGAGGTCCTCGGCCACTTCTTGGTCACAGCGACCTCCCGCGCGATCTACCCGACTCGGGAACAGCGTCGCGTCGCGGTCCTCTTGGCAGACCAGCTCGCCGGCGTTCTGCACGACCACGGCGCATCCTGAGCGTCGACGGTTCGGCTCCGTCGTAGTCAGAACGTCAACAACTGACGGCGGCGCGTAGGGAAAGCGTCAGGAACACGCATTCCGGCTAGCGACCCCCCGCAGGGCGGTCTTGAGTGGTGGTGCCGCCTGTTCGACGAGGCGGTTGGAGTCGGCAGCCCACTGGAAGGACACGACGATGGCTGACCTCGGCCTCCTGGTTCTCACCATCGCCTTGTTCGTCCTCCTGGCTGTCGGGGTGAAGGGCGTGGAGCGGCTGTGACGGCGGTGAACCTGATCGGTCTGATCCTTGCGATCGGCCTGGGTGTCTTCGTGCTGATCGCGCTGCTGTTCCCGGAGCGGTTCTGATGAGCGCGGGTTGGGCAGCCGCGCTGACTGTCGTCTCGTTGGTCGCTGCCTGGGTGGTGGCGTTCCGCTTCGTCGGCGACTACCTGTTCCGTGTCGTCACCTCGCCGCGGCACAACCGCGTGGAAAGGGGGATCTACCGCCTGGTCGGGGTGGACGCAGGCTCTGAGCAGAACGCCGGCGCCTACACCCGCAGCGTCCTGGCATTCTCGGTGTTCTCGATCCTGGCTCTCTACGGGCTGCAACGGCTGCAGGGTCACCTGTGGCTGAACGCCGGTCTACCCGGGGTGAAGTCGCACATCGCCTGGAACACCGCGGTCAGCTTCGTGACCAACACGAACTGGCAGGCCTACTCGGGTGAGTCGACGATGACCCACCTGACGCAGATGGCGGGGCTCGCGGTCCAGAACTTCCTGTCCGCCGCGGTCGGCATCGCTGTCGCGGTCGCGCTGATCCGGGGGCTGGCCCGCAGCCGGAGCGACCGGCTGGGGAACTTCTGGGTGGACCTGACCCGCTTGGTGGTCCGAGTGCTGTTGCCGATCGCGGTGCTGGGCACGGTCGCGTTCGTCGTCGCGGGTATGGTGCAGAACCTGTCCGCGGGAACCGATATCACCACGCTCACCGGGAGCTCACAGGTCGTCACCGGTGGCCCGGTGGCCAGCCAGGAGGTCATCAAGGAGCTCGGCACCAACGGTGGCGGCTTCTACAACGCCAACTCTGCGCACCCGTTCGAGAACCCCACGGCCTGGACGAACTGGCTGGAAGTCTTCCTGATCGGACTCATCCCATTCTCGCTGCCGCGCGTCTTCGGCCAGATGGTGGGCGACAGGCGTCAAGGCCTGGCGATCGTGGCTGCGATGGGGGTCATCGCGCTGACGTCGGTGGCGCTGCTCAACGTCACCGAGCTGGCCCACCCCGGCACGGTCCCGACTGCGATCGGGGCCTCGATGGAGGGGCGGGAGGTCCGGTTCGGAACCGGCGGCTCGGCGACGTTCGCGGCCATGACCACGCTGACCTCGACCGGGGCCGTGGACTCCTTCCACGACTCCTACTCCGGCCTGGGCGGCGGGATCCTGCTCTTCAACATGATGCTCGGTGAGGTCGCCCCCGGCGGCGTGGGCTCGGGCTTGTACGGGATGCTCGTCCTCGCGATCTTCACGGTCTTCGTGGCCGGCCTGATGGTCGGTCGGACGCCGGAGTACCTCGGTAAGAAGATCGGCGCACGCGAGATCAAGCTTGCTTCGCTGTACTTCCTGATCACGCCGTTCCTGGTGCTGGTCGGCACCGCGCTGGCGATGGCGAGCCCGGAGCAGCGGGCCTCGATGCTCAACCCCGGCATGCACGGCTTCTCGGAGGTGCTCTACGCGTTCACCTCGGCCAGCAACAACAACGGCTCGGCGTTCGCGGGTCTTACCGTCAACACCTGGTGGTACGACGTCGCCCTCGGACTGTGCATGTTGCTGGGCCGCTTCCTTCCCATCGTGGTCGTGCTCGCACTGGCTGGCAGCCTGGCCAAACAGGCACCCGCCGCCGCGTCGGCCGGAACCATGCCGACCCACACACCTCTGTTCGTCTGCATGCTCGTCGGCGTGACCTTGACCCTGGTCGCCCTGACCTTCCTGCCGGCCCTCGCGCTTGGCCCGATCGCGGAAGGACTCCCCCGATGACCGCGCTCACGACCCAGCCCATGTCCAGGGTCGCCGGCGGCCTGTTCGACCCCCACCAGGCCCTCAGGTCCCTACTCGAAGCCCTGCGCAAGCTGGACCCAAGGCTCATGTGGCACAACCCGGTGATGCTCATCGTGGAGGTCGGCGCCACCTTCACCACCGTGCTCGCCGTCACCGACCCGTCGGTGTTCGCCTGGCTGATCACCGGCTGGCTGTGGGCCACCGTGGTGTTCGCCAATCTCGCCGAAGCCGTCGCCGAGGGTCGCGGCAAGGCCCAGGCTGACACGCTGCGCAAGACCCGGCAGGGCACCGTTGCGCATCGTGTCACCGGCTGGAAGCCGGGGATGCCCATGACGGCCGCCGACCTGGAGGACATCCCCGCCCCCGAGCTCAGCAAGGGCGACACCGTCCTGGTCGAGGCCGGCGAGACCATCCCCGGCGACGGCGATGTTGTCGAAGGCATCGCCAGCGTCGACGAGTCCGCCATCACCGGCGAGTCCGCCCCGGTGATCCGCGAGTCCGGCGGCGACCGGAGCGCGGTGACCGGCGGCACCAAGGTCCTCTCCGACCGCATCGTCGTCCAGATCACCCAGACGCCGGGTGAGAGCTTCATCGACCGGATGATCTCCCTGGTGGAGGGCGCCAACCGGCAGAAGACCCCCAACGAGATAGCGCTGAACATTCTCCTCGCCGCGCTCACCATCGTGTTCCTCATGGCCGTGGTAACCCTGCAGCCGCTGGCGATCTACGCCAAGAGCGTCAACGCCGCGGCCCCTGACACCGCGACCCTCGCCGGCGACGGCGTCTCCGGCGTGGTGCTGGTGGCCCTGCTGGTCTGCCTGATCCCAACCACCATCGGCGCCCTGCTGTCCGCAATCGGCATCGCCGGCATGGACCGGCTCGTGCAGCGCAACGTCCTGGCGATGAGCGGCCGCGCGGTCGAGGCCGCCGGCGATGTCAACACCCTGCTGCTGGACAAGACCGGCACCATCACCCTCGGCAACCGTCAGGCATCTGAGTTCGCGCCCGTCCCGGGGATAGATGCCGCTCACCTGGCCGATGCCGCCCAGCTGTCGAGCCTGGCCGACGAGACCCCGGAAGGCCGCTCGATCGTGGTCTACGCGAAGCGGGCCCACGGCCTGCGTGAGCGGCAGCCCGGCGAGCTTGCCCACGCCACCTGGGTGCCGTTCACCGCCCTGACCCGGATGTCTGGCGTTGACCTGGACGGACGGCAGATTCGCAAGGGTGCCGCGGCCGCCGTGATGCACTGGGTCCGTGAGCACGGCGGTCACCCCACCGCCGACGTCGGCGTGGCCGTGGACGCGATCGGCGCCGCCGGTGGCACCCCGCTGGTGGTGGCCGAAAGACACGGCGACCAGCCGGCCCGCGCGCTAGGCGTCATCCACCTCAAGGACGTGGTCAAGGCGGGCATGCGCGAGCGGTTCGACGAGATGCGCCGGATGGGCATCCGCACCGTGATGATCACAGGCGACAACCCGGTCACCGCGAAGGCGATCGCAGAGGAGGCCGGCGTCGACGGCTTCCTCGCCGAGGCCACGCCCGAGGACAAGATGGAGCTCATCAAGCACGAGCAGGCCGGTGGCCGGTTGGTCGCGATGACCGGCGACGGCACCAACGACGCCCCCGCCCTGGCGCAGGCCGACGTCGGCGTCGCCATGAACACCGGCACCTCGGCCGCCAAGGAGGCCGGGAACATGGTCGACCTCGACTCCGACCCGACCAAGCTGATCTAGATCGTCGAGATCGGCAAGCAGCTGCTCATCACCCGCGGCGCGCTGACGACGTTCTCGATCTCCAACGACATCGCCAAGTACTTCGCGATCATCCCGGCGATGTTCGCCGGCGTGTATCCGGGCCTGGACCGGCTCAACGTGATGGCGCTGGCAAGCCCGCAGTCGGCGATCCTGTCCGCCGTGATCTTCAACGCGCTGGTGATCGTCGCGCTGATCCCGCTCGCCCTGCGCGGAGTCCCCTACCGGCCGGGCGGGGCCGCGGCCCTGCTGCGCCGCAACCTGCTCGTGTACGGCGGCGGGGGCGTCGTCGCCCCGTTCCTCGGGATCAAGCTCATCGACTTGCTCGTCCAGCTGCTCCCCGGGATGGCCTGATGCGTGCCTCCAACCCGCTCGTGGCCCGTCACCTCGCGGCCGTCCGCGCCGTGCTCGTGTTCACGCTGCTGCTCGGCCTCGGCTATCCCCTGGCGATGATCGGAGTCGCCCAGCTGCCCGGACTGGATGCGCGGGCGGAAGGCTCGCTCGTGCGCGCCGGCGACGGCGCGGTGGGGAGCCGGCTGATCGGCCAGTCGTTCACCGACGCCGACGGCAACCCGCTGCCGGAGTACTTCCAGTCGAGGCCGTCGGCCGCCGGCGATGGATACGACCCGACCTCCACCTCTGCGAGCAACCTCGGACCTGAGGACGTCGTCGACACCCCGGACCGGCCCAGCCTGCTGACGCAGGTCTGCGCCCGCAGCCTCGCGGTGGGAGGGCTCGAAGGTGTCGACGGTCGCCGCCCCTTCTGCACCGACGACGGCGTCGGCGCGGTCCTGGGCGTCTACTACGCCGGCGGGCTGACGGGAGAGGTGACCCGGGTTGTCAGCCTCAACGAGAGCGACGGGACCCCGTTCCTCAGTGAGTACCGGGGTGTCCGGGTGGAGCTCGCCGTGCCGGGCGATGACTACTCGGGCGCGGTGGTGGTGCCGATCCGCGGTCACGCCCCGGACGACCCGGCCGTGCCCGCGGACGCGGTAACCTCCAGCGGCTCCGGTCTCGACCCGGACATCTCCCCTGAGTATGCGCGCCTCCAAGCGGCGCGAGTTGCCCGGGAGCGCGGCATCGACGTGGTCGAGGTGCGATCGTTGATCGACGAGCACACCCGAGGGCGCGCCTTCGGTCTGCTCGGCGAGCCGGGTGTGAACGTCTTGGAGCTGAATCTGGCGCTCGGTCAGCGCTACCCCGCCGAGTGATGCCAGGAACGATGGTGGAGAGGAGCTGACCACGATGACTCGCGGCAGGCTGCGCGTCTACCTCGGCGCCGCTCCCGGCGTCGGCAAGACCTACCGCATGCTCGAGGAAGGCCACCGGCGCAGCTCCCGGGGCACCGACGTGGTCATCGGCTACGTCGAGCCGCACGACCGGCCGCTGACCATCGCGATTGCCGATGGCCTCGAAACCGTTCCCCGCCGCCACCTCACCTACCGCGGGACGCAGTTCACCGAGCTGGACCTCGACGCCGTCCTCGCCCGGCGCCCGGCGGTGGCGCTCGTCGACGAGATGGCACACACCAACGTCCCTGGCTCCCGCCACGAGAAGCGCTGGGAGGACATCGAGGAGCTGCTCGACGCCGGCATCGACGTGATCACCACCGTCAACATCCAGCACCTGGAATCGCTCAACGACGTCGTCGAACAGATCACCGGCATCGTCCAGAAGGAGAGGGTCCCCGACGCGGTGGTCCGCGGCGCGGAGCAGATCGAGCTGGTCGACATGACCGCCGAGGCACTGCGACGGCGGATGGCCCACGGCAACGTCTACAAGCCGGACAAGGTCGACGCCGCCCTGGGCAACTACTTCCGCATCGGCAACCTCACCGCCCTGCGGGAGCTGGCGCTGCTGTGGCTGGCCGACAAGGTCGACGAGCAGGTCGACCGCTACCGCCGTGACCACCGCATCGAAGGGACCTGGGAAGCCCGCGAACGCGTCGTCGTGGCACTGACAGGGGGATCGGAGGGCGACACCCTCATCCGTCGCGCCGCCCGCATCGCCGACCGGGCGCGCGGGGCCGACCTGCTCGCCGTGCACGTGGTACGCAACGAGGGTCTCACCGGCGCGGATCCCGTCCACCTGGCCCGGCAGCGCACCTTGGTCGAGAGCATGGGCGGCTCCTTCCACCAGGTCGTCGGCGACGACGTCCCCCAGGCACTGTTGTCCTTTGCCCGAGGCGTCAACGCGACCCAGCTGGTCCTCGGCGCCAGCCGGCGCGGCCGGTTCGCGCAGCTGTTCTCCCGCGGCATCGGGGTCACCGCGGTCGCCGGGTCGGGCCCGATCGACGTCCACTTGGTCACCCATGAGGAGACCCGACGCCCGTGGCTGCGCCGTCCGCGGAAGGGTGGCGATCCGCGAACCCGGCTGTTGCTCGGGCTGACGCTCACGGCAGTTCTCATGCCGGTGCTCACGGTGGCGCTGACGCCGTTCCGCGACGAGCTGTCCCTGTCCAGCCTCATCCTGATCTACCTGATGGCTGTCGTGGTCGTCTCCCTGGTGGGCCGGCTGTGGGCAGCCCTCGCTGCCGCCCTGGTCAGCTCAGTTCTGCTGAACTACTACTTCGCGCCCCCGATCCGGACCTGGACCATAGCCGAGTCGCAGAACGTGCTCGCGCTGGTGGTGTTCCTCCTGGTCGCGATCACCGTCAGCGTCACCGTCGACATCGCGGTCCGCCGTACCCAGCAGGCTGCCCGCGCCCGTCGCGAAGCCAACGCACTCGCCGTGGTCGCCGGTAGCGTCCTGCGCGGCTCGCGCCCCCTGCCGGCCCTCCTGGACCAGCTGCGCGAGTCCTTCGCGCTGGACTCGGTGACTCTCCTGGAGCGAAATCCCGATGCGCCCGAGACGCCCACCCAGCGACACGACCCCCGCCTGTGGACCGTGGCCGAGAGCGTCGGCACCCCTTTCTGCGCGACCCCCAGCGACGGGGACGTCGAGGTGCCCGTCGACGACACCATGATCCTGGTCCTCAAGGGCCGCGCACTGGACGCCTCGGACCAGCGCGTTGTCGAGGCATTCGCGACCCAGGCCGCGCTGGCACTACGCCAACAGCGACTCGTCGAGCAGGCTGCGGCCGCGGTCCCGATCGCCGAAGCCGACAAGCTCCGCACCACGCTCCTCCGCGCGGTCAGCCACGATCTGCGCGCACCCCTGGCCTCAGCGAAGGCCGCTGTCCAGGGACTGCGCACGCCGAACGTGGTGTTCGACGAGACCGACCGTCAGGAGCTCCTGGCCACCGCCGACGAGTCGCTTGACCAGCTCACCCGGCTGGTGGAGAACCTGCTCGACATGAGCCGCCTGCAAGCGGGCGCGCTCGGCGTCCATCCCCAGCCGACCAGCGTCGCCGAAGTGATCCCCTTGGCCGTCGACGAGTTGGGCAGCGCCGCCGATGCAGTTCAGATCCAGCTGGCCGACGACCTCCCAGAGGTCATGGCCGACCCCGCACTGCTGCAGCGCATCCTGGCCAACCTGCTGTCCAACGCCCAGAAGTTCTCCCCGCCCGGCACGCCCCCCATCATGGCCGCCAGCGCCCACGCCGACCGTCTGCACATCCGGGTCATCGACCACGGACCGGGACTCCCCCCGAACGAACGCGATCGAGCCTTCCTGCCCTTCCAGCGCTCGGGCGATCGACACGGCCCCCCCGGCATCGGCCTGGGGCTCGCGCTCTCACGCGGGCTCGCCGAAGCCATGGGGGGCTCCATCGACGCCGACGACACACCCGGCGGAGGTCTCACCATGGACGTCGCGCTCCCCACCGCCCCTCACCACGAGCCGGCCCCCGAGCGACGCGAGGAAGCGACCACCTGATGCGCGTCCTGGTCGTCGACGATGAACCCCAGATCCTCCGGGCGCTGCGGATCAACCTCCAAGCCCGCCAGTTCGACGTCATCACCGCAGCCGACGGCGCCACCGCCCTCGACGCCGCCAAGACCCACAGGCCCGACCTCCTGATCCTCGACCTCGGCCTCCCCGACATCGACGGCGTCGACGTCATCCGGTCCCTGCGAGCCTGGACCGACGTGCCGATCATCGTGCTCTCCGGCCGAGCCGGCAGCACCGACAAGATCATCGCGCTCAACGCCGGCGCCGACGACTACGTCACCAAGCCCTTCAACATCGAAGAGCTCGTTGCCCGCATGAACGCCCTGAGCCGCCGACTTCGCCCCGAATCCGCCAACGACGAGCCAGTCAAGATCGGCGACCACATCGTCGACCTCGAGCACCGGACCGTGTACAGCCGCGACGGCGACCGTGTGCACCTGACCAAGACCGAGTGGGAACTGCTGGCCATCCTTGTGCGCAACCCGGGCAAGCTCGTCAGTCAGCGACGACTGCTCCACGACGTCTGGGGACCGACCTACGTGAAGGAGACGCATTACCTGCGGCAGTACATGGCCCAGCTTCGCAAGAAGCTCGAACCCGACCCCACGCGCCCCCGGCACCTCCTCACCGAACCTGGCATGGGATACCGGCTCATGCCTTGAACCGCCAGCCGAGGCCGAGTGCCCATCCACGCGACCTCGTCGCCGGCACCGGCCGACCCCGGGGCCGGCTCATGTCGCGCCATGTTCCTCGGCCAGCAGGTCGTAGAGGAGGGCGTCGACGTAGGTGTCGTCGCCGAGCCGGATCCGCCGCCGGTAGCGGCCCACCGGGGTGAACCCGGTGGCCTCGATCACGCGCACGGAGGCGGCGTTGCCCTCCGCCGCGCACACCCGGAGCCGGCGCAGGCCGAGGCCACCGTCCTCGACCGGGACGAACCCGTGGCGAACCGCAAGGCGGCAGGCCTCGGTCATCAGGCCCCGCCCCCGCGCGTCGGGGTGTGTCCAGTAGCCGACCTCGGCCTCGTCGCGGTACCTGTCGAACAAGGAGACGTTGCCGAGCAGGTCGTCGGTCTCCGGGTCGGCCACCGCCCAGGTGACGCCCTTGCCGGTGGCCCGCTGCTCGATCCGGCTCTCGACGTACTGCCGGGCCTCGTCCTCGGTGAACGGCGAGGGCAGCTCCGCGAGCCACTGGCGGGTCCGCGAGTCCAGGCAGGCCTCCACGACCCGGGGTACGTCGTCGTCGCGGAACGCCCGCAGCACGGTCGTGTCGCCGGCGATCCGCGGCGCGTCCAGCCACTCGGCCTGCGGCTCGCGCGGGTCGTCGCGCAGCAGGGTTCCGACCCAGGCGTCGCGGAGCTCCCCGCGCTGGGGCAGCCAGCCGCGCGGCCCGCCCTCGATGCCGAAGCCCACCCGCCAGGCGAGCCGGCGCGACGCCCAGTTGCCCCGGTTGGCCCACCACACCACCGTGCGCAGGTCCCTCGCGGTGAACCCCCAGTCCAGGAGCAGCCGCACCGCGCGCTCCATCAGGCCGCGGCCGCGGACCCACGGGTGCGCCCCGTACGCGATCTCTGCGCGGCGCTCGCCCTGGTTGCGCAGCGACACGGTGCCACCGAAGCGGGGCCGGTCACCGTCGACCGCCTCCACCGCGAACGCCCACTCCTGGTCGCTCTCCCAGCCTCCCGGCATGGCGTGGCTGACGAACCGGCGCGCATCCTCACGCGTGTAGCCGAGCGGCACGGTGGTCCACCTGACGCTGAGCGGGTCGCGGCACTGCTCCACCACCGCGTCGAGGTCCTCCGGGCGGTGCGCGCGCAGCGTGACCACGCCGTCGGTGAGGCGCGGCACGTCCCGGGGGAACCTCATGCCGGACCACGGTGCCCGCGGAGCCGCCGGGCGGGCAACCGGGTTTCGCTCTCTATCCTGGTCCAATGGGCGGCACCCTCGGGTCGATCGGTCTGGTGGTGCTCTTCGTGCTCATCGGCGGCGTCTTCGCGGCCGCGGAGATCGCGCTGGTCTCGCTGCGCGACAGCCAGGCCCGCGCGCTGGCCGACCGCGGCCCCCGCGGCGAGATCGTCGCCCAGCTGAACCAGGACCCCAACCGCTTCCTGGCCGCGGTCCAGGTCGGCGTGACGCTTGCCGGGTTCATGTCGGCGGCGTTCGGTGGCGCCACCCTGGCCGGGGACCTCGAGCCGCTGCTGCTCGACCTCGGGATCCCCGTGAGCATCGCGCCGACCCTGGCGCTGGTGCTGGTCACGCTGGCCATCTCCTACCTGTCCCTGGTGCTCGGCGAGCTGGTGCCCAAGCGGCTCGGCCTGCAGCGCGCCGAGGCGTTGTCCCTCGCGCTCGGCCCGATGATCGACCGGATCTCCCGGGCGTCCCGGCCGGTGATCTGGCTGCTGTCGGTGAGCACCAACGTCGTCGTACGCCTGCTCGGCGGCGATCCCCGCGCCCAGCGGGAGGAGATCACCGAGGCCGAGCTGCGCGAGCTGGTCAACACCCACGAGACCCTCGGCGAGGAGGAGCGCCGCATCGTCGAGGATGTCTTCGAGGCCGGCGACCGGCACATCCGCGAGGTGATGGTGCCGCGCACCGAGGTGGACTTCCTCGACGCGGGCACGCCGGTGTACAAGGCGGCCCGTGAGGCGCTCACGATGCCGCACTCGCGCTACCCGGTCACGTCGGGGTCGGCCGACGACGTGATCGGCTTCGTGCACGTGCGCGACCTGCTCGACCCGGACATGTCCGGCCGCAGCGTCAGAGTGGAGGAGCTGGCGCGGCCGACGCTGACGCTGCCATGGACCCGGCCGATCCTCGCGGCGCTGACCGACATGCGGCGTGAGGGCGCCCACCTGGCGATCGTCGCCGACGAGTACGGCGGCACCGCCGGCATCGTCACCATGGAGGACCTGGTCGAGGAGCTGGTCGGCGACATCCGCGACGAGTACGACGTGGCCGAGCCCGAGACCACCCGGCTGGGCGGCGAGGTGGAGGTCGACGGGCTGCTGAACCTCGACGACTTCGAGGACGAGACCGGCCTGGAGCTCCCCGAGGGGCCCTACGAGACCGTCGCCGGCTTCCTGATGAACTGCCTCGGCCGCATCCCCGGGCTGGGCGACGCCGTCGAGTACGCCGGACACCGGCTGGTCGTTGTCGACGTCGACGGCCGCCGGGCGAGCAGGGTCCGGGTTCAGCCGGTCCCGCCCGCGCCGGTCACCGAGCCCCCGTCGACGCAGGAGGCCGCCGAAACCCAGCAGTGAGGCCGCCTGAGACAATCGGGCCCATGTCCGCCCCGCCCGCCCCCGACGCGACCTCCGGGCCGGCCCGGCCCCGGGTGCTCTCCGGCATCCAGCCCACGGCCGACTCGTTCCACTTCGGCAACTATCTGGGCGCGCTGCGGCAGTGGGTCTCCCTCCAGGACGGCTTCGAGCCGTTCTTCTTCGTCGCCGACATGCACGCGATGACGATGGACTACGACCACAAGAAGCTCGCGGGGCGGGTCCGGCGAGCGACCGCACAGCTGGTCGCCATGGGCATCGACCCGCAGCGGTCGGCGATCTTCGCCCAGTCCCACCTGCCCGCGCACGCGCAGCTGGGCTGGGTCCTGCAGTGCCTGACCGGTGTCGGTGAGGCGCGGCGGATGACCCAGTTCAAGGACAAGGCGGCCAAGAGCGGCGAGGGCGCGGCGTCGGTCGGGCTGCTCACCTACCCGATCCTCCAGGCCGCCGACATCCTGCTCTACCGGCCGCAGTACGTCCCCGTCGGCGCGGACCAGCGCCAGCACCTGGAGCTGACCCGTGACCTGGCGCAGCGGTTCAACCATCGGTTCGGCAGGACGTTCAGGCTGCCCGAGCCGTACATCCTGGCCACGACCGCGAAGATCCTCGACCTCCAGGCCCCGGCCGCCAAGATGTCGAAGTCCGCGTCCGGCCCGGGAGGGATCATCGACCTCCTCGACGACCCGACCGTCAGCGCCAGGAAGATCCGCGCCGCGGTGACCGACTCGGAGACCGAGGTCCGCTACGACGAGGAGAACAAG
This sequence comes from Nocardioidaceae bacterium, assembly GCA_044870175.1. GTDB lineage: Bacteria > Actinomycetota > Actinomycetes > Propionibacteriales > Nocardioidaceae > JBIOUF01. Next base: position 13,404 of record JBIOYO010000154.1, read on the forward strand.
CCCGGCGTCTCGAACCTGCTGACCATCTTCTCCGCCCTCACCGGCGAGTCGGTGCAGTCGCTGGAGAAGACCTACGCCGGGCGCGGGTACGGCGACCTGAAGGGCGACCTGGCCACGGTCGTGGTCGACTTCGTCACCCCGTTCCGCGAACGCACCTTCGCCCTTCTCGACGACGACGACCGGGTCGACGCGATCCTCGCCGACGGCGCCGACCGGGCCCGGGCGGTCGCCGAGCGCACGTTGGCCGACGTCTACGAGCGGGTCGGCTTCCCCGCGCCCCAGAGGCGCTAGGCGCTAGAGTGCCGTCGTGGCCACCATCGGCGTGGCGGTTCCCGTGCCCGACCCGTGGGGCGCCCAGCTGCAGGAGTACCGCGTCCTGCTCGGCGACGAGGCCGCCGCCGGCATTCCCAGCCACATCACGCTGAGCCCGCCGCTCGACGTCGACGACGCGGCGCTGCCGAGGGTCGAGCGCCATCTCGCGGGCTGCGGAGGCGCGATGGCGCCGTACCGTGTGCAGCTGCGCGGCACCGGGACGTTCCGGCCGGTCTCCCCGGTGGTCTTCGTCAACGTCGTCCGGGGGATCTCCGAGTGCGAGCAGCTGGCCTGGCAGGTGCGCCGGGGTCCCCTTGCCGTCGAGGCCGAGTTCCCCTACCACCCCCACGTGACCGTGGCGCACCATCTGGGTGACGACCTGCTCGACCAGGCGTTCGACGAGATGGCAGGCTTCGACTGCACCTTCACGGTCGACGCGTTCCGGCTCTACATCCACCTCGACGGGTCGGGCTGGAAGGCCGCCCGCGACTACCCCTTGAACCCGTCCGCGAAGGAGTGACACGTGCACGAGGTCCATGTCGACGCCGTCCCGCTGGAGCGCCTGATCCGGCTCATCGAGCCGGAGCGGGCCCTGCGCCTGGCGACACAGGCAGAGCAGGCCCGCGAGCTGATGAAGGGCCGGATCCTGTGGAACGTCAACGCCACCGCCACCGGCGGCGGGGTCGCGGAGATGCTCCAGGCACTGCTGGCGTACACCCGCGGCGCCCGCCTCGACACCCGGTGGCTCGTGCTGGACGGCAACCAGGAGTTCTTCCGCCTGACCAAGCGCATCCACAACCTGCTGCACGGGTCGCCCGGCGACCTCGGCCCGCTGGGTGAGGAGCAGCGGCCGCTCTTCGACTCGGTGCTGGCCAGCAACCTCAAGGCGCTCAGCTGGGTGGTGCAGCCCGGTGACGTGGTGATCCTGCACGACCCACAGACCGCCGGTCTCGTGCCCGGCCTCGCCGACGCCGGGCTGCACGTGGTCTGGCGCTGCCACGTCGGCCGCGACACCACGACCGAGGAGACCGACCGCGCCTGGGCCTTCCTCCGGCCCTACGTCGAGCGCGCGCACGCCGTGGTGTTCTCGCGCACGGAGTACGTGCCCCACTGGGTCGACATGGAGCGGTGCTGGACGATCCCGCCGTCCCTCGACCCGTTCACCGCCAAGAACGCCGAGCTGGACCCAGACAGCGTCCGCGCGACGCTTCGCCAGGCCGGGCTGGTCTCGTTCCCCGAGGACCACGGCAGCCTGGAGTTCCGCCGGCGCGACGGGTCGGCGGGCACCGTGCGCCAGCACTTCGGCCTCATCGCCGGCGACCAGCGCATCCCCGCCGACGCCGAGCTGGTGCTCCAGGTGAGCCGCTGGGACAGGTTGAAGGACATGCCCGGCGTCCTCAGCGGCTTCGCCGCGCAGCTGGACTCGCTGGACGACGGGGTCCATCTCATGCTGGCCGGCCCGGACGTGTCCGGGGTCACCGACGACCCGGAGGGCGCCGAGGTGCTCGCGGAGTGCCTGGACCTGTGGCGGGTCCAGTCGCCGGCGGTGCGCAGTCGCCTCCACCTGTGCAGCCTGCCGATGGACGACGTGGACGAGAACGCCCACCTGGTCAACGCGATCCAGCGGCACGCCTCGGTGGTCGTGCAGAAGAGCCT
>JBIOYO010000155.1:0-3668 GCA_044870175.1 Nocardioidaceae bacterium
AGCTGGTCCGCACCTGGCGCGTCGACGGTCTAGGCGGCCGGGCGACGCTGATGAGCTTCGGCCGCGCCGGGGACCCCCCGACCCAGCTGGTCGTAGGCGTCGTGCAGAACCAGGACCTGACCAGCACGCTGGTGCTGCGGCAGGACGGGTCCGCGACAGTCCCTCCCGGGCAGGCCGCGCACCTGCTCACCCAGGCGGCGCGGCGACTGTGCCCCGAGGACACCCCCCGCTGCGTCTCCTCGACCCACGTGCGGACGGTGGCGCCTCCGCCGAGCGGCGAGACGCCGGGCACGCTGGGCGTGGTGGACCTGCCCCCTGTGGGCGGCGTCACCGAGCCCTGGTTCGGCGTCGACCCGGTGACCGCGCGACGCACCAACCCGGCCCGGTCGCCCTGTGACACCGCGGACCTCTCCGGGCCGGAGGTGGCCCGGGCCTTCTCCCGGACCTACCTCATCCCGGACGCTCCGCTCCCCCCGCGGTTCGGGCTCACGCAGACCGTGGCCACCTTCCGCACACCGCTCGCGGGGAGCCGGTTCACGGCCGGGGTCCGTGCAGCGGTGTCGGGCTGTGATGAGCGCGAGCTGGCCGTCACCCTCACGCCCGGACCCGACGTCGGCGGCGGCCCCGCCGAACGGGCCTCCTGGACGCTCGACACGGAGCTGGCCGAGGACCAGGCCGTGCGGTTGCGGGTCGGTCTGGTGCGGACCGGCCGCCACGTCGCGCAGCTCACCTTCGCGCCGAGCGAGGCCGCCGACATGACCGACGCGCAGTTCGACGCGCTGCTGGTGCGCGCCGGGGAGCGGCTCGGCGAGCTGGGCCGCTGACGCGGCACGCGCGCGGGGCACCCCTCCTGCGCCTGCCACCTACGCTGCCTGCATGACGCCTGTGCTCACCCGCGCCGCGGCCGCGGCCGCCGACGAGTCCAGCCCGCTGCGAGCACGTCGCGACCTGTTCGACCTGCCCGACGGGCTGGTCTACCTGTGCGGCAACTCCCTCGGCGCCCTGCCGCGGTCGGTGCCGGCGCGGATGGCGGCGATGGTCTGCCAGGAGTGGGGCGGACAGCTGGTCTCGGGGTGGAACACCGCAGGGTGGGCCGGCCTGGCCGCCCGGGTCGCCGCCCGGATCGCGCCGCTGATAGGCGCTGCCCCAGCAGACGTGACGCTGGGCGACTCGACCAGCGTCACGCTCTTCAAGCTCTTGGTGGCAGCGGCCCGGTTCAGGCCGGGGCGCCGGGTGCTGGTGGTCGAGCCGACCACCTTCCCCACCGACGGGTACGTCGCCGCGGGCGTCGCCCGCACCCTCGACATGGAGCTGCGCTGGTGCGACCCTGCCGACCCGGCCGCGGCCCTCGACGACGACGTCGCCGTGCTGAGCCTGACCCACGTGGACTTCCGCACGGGGGCGATGTACGACCTGGCCGGCGTGACCGGCGCCGCCCACGACGCGGGCGCCGTGATGCTGTGGGACCTGTGCCACTCCGCCGGCGCGGTACCCGTGGACCTCACGGCCGCCGGCGCGGACCTGGCGGTCGGGTGCACGTACAAGTACCTCAACGGCGGTCCCGGCGCCCCCGCCTTCGCCTGGGTGGCGCCCCCGCTGCAGGCCGGCCTGGACCAGCCGGTCACCGGCTGGTGGGGTCACGCCGCCCCGTTCGCGATGGAGCGGGACTACCGTCCCGCCGACGGGGTGCAGCGGCTGGTGGTCGGCACTCCTCCCGTGCTGGCGCTCACCGCGCTGGAGGCGGCCATGACCGCGTTCGACGGGCTTTCCCCGGCGGACCTGCGGGCCGGTTCACTCGCGCTGACCGACCGGTTCATCGCCCTGCTCGACGAGCGGACGCCCCAGGTGGAGGTGGTGACCCCCCGTGAGCACGACCGCCGCGGCAGCCAGGTGTCGCTGCGCCACCCGTCGGCGTACGGGCTGGTCCAGGCGCTCCTCGCGCGGGGCGTGGTCGGCGACTTCCGCAGCCCCGACATCGCCCGCTTCGGCCTCGCGCCGCTCTACGTCACCCACACCGACGTCCACGACGCCGTCGAGCACCTGGTCGCGGTGCTGGAGGGCGAGGAGCACGCCCGCCCGGAGTACGCCACCCGGCTCGCGGTGACGTGACTCTCAGAGGCTCTCCAGGATCTCCCGCACCAGCCGCGCGGTCTCCGAGGGGGTCTTGCCGACCTTGACGCCGACCGCCTCAAGGGCCTCCTTCTTGGCCTGGGCGGTGCCGGAGGAGCCGGAGACGATGGCGCCGGCGTGGCCCATCGTCTTGCCCTCGGGCGCGGTGAACCCGGCGACGTACCCGACCACCGGCTTGGTCACGTGCTCGGCGATGTACGCCGCCGCGCGCTCCTCGGCGTCACCGCCGATCTCGCCGATCATCACGATCGCCGTGGTCTCGGGGTCGGCCTCGAACGCCTCCAGGGCGTCGATGTGGGTGGTGCCGATGACCGGGTCGCCGCCGATGCCGATGGCGGTGGAGAAGCCGAGGTCGCGGAGCTCGAACATCATCTGGTAGGTCAGCGTGCCGGACTTCGAGACCAGGCCGACCGGACCCTTGCCGGCGATCGTGGCCGGGGTGATGCCGGCCAGCGCCTCGCCGGGAGTGATGATGCCCGGGCAGTTGGGGCCGATCATCCTGGTGCCCGTGCCCTGCAGGTGCGCCCAGACCTCGGCGGTGTCCTGCACCGGCACTCCCTCGGTGATCACGACGAGCAGGCCGATGCCCGCGTCGGTCGCCTCGACGCAGGCGTCCTTGGTGAACGCGGGCGGGACGAACACCACCGAGACGTCCGCCCCGGTCTCGGCCATCGCCTCCTTGACGGTGCCGAACACTGGCAGGGTGAGCTCGCCGCCGTCCCGGCCGGTGTGGGTGACCGTGGTGCCGGCCTTGCGGGCGTTGACGCCGCCGACGATGTTGGTGCCCGCCTTCAGCATCAGCGCGGTGTGCTTCGTGCCCTCGCCACCGGTGATGCCCTGGACGATGACCTTGGACCCCTGGTTCAGGTAGATCGACATTCCTGGCCCCTATGCGCTCGCGAGCTCGGCCGCGCGGTCGGCGGCGCCGTCCATGGTGTCGACCATCGTGACCAGCGGGTGGTTGCGCTCGGCCAGGATCCGCCGGCCCTCCTCGGCGTTGTTGCCGTCGATGCGCACGACCAGCGGCTTGCTGGCCTCCTCGCCGAGGATGTCCAGCGCCCCCACGATGCCGTTCGCCACGGCGTCACAGGAGGTGATCCCGCCGAACACGTTGACGAAGACCGTCTTCACCTGCTCGTCGTGCAGGATCACGTCGAGGCCGTCGGCCATCACCTGGGCCGAGGCGCCGCCCCCGATGTCGAGGAAGTTCGCCGGTTTCACGCCGCCGTGGGCCTCCCCGGCGTACGCGACGACGTCCAGTGTCGACATGACCAGCCCCGCGCCGTTGCCGATGATGCCGACGGCGCCGTCGAGCTTGACGTAGTTGAGGCCCTTCTCCTTGGCCTTCGCCTCCAAGGGGTCGGTGGCCGCCTTGTCCTCGAACTGCGCGTGGTCGGGATGGCGGAAGTCGGCGTTGTCGTCCAGGGACACCTTGCCGTCGAGCGCCTCCAGCCGGTCGCCGGCCAGCCTGGCGAGCGGGTTCACCTCGACCAGCGTCGCGTCCTCCTCGACGAACACCTGCCAGAGCGCGAGCACCA
>JBIOYO010000156.1:0-3782 GCA_044870175.1 Nocardioidaceae bacterium
CCGGACTGTCGCCGCCGTTCTGTCGGAGCCTGCTTGTAGCGTCCCGCCCGTGGACGGACAGCAGCCCAACCAGGGCCTGGGGGCACGGGAGCGGCAGACGCTCGGCGCGCTGCGCTACGCGGTGAACGACGAGGCGGCGGCGTACCTCGCGATCATGCGGCTGTTCACGACCGGCATGAGCGGCTTCCTCTCCGACCAGTCCGCGACCGAGGTGGCCGAGCGGCTCGCCGAGCAGGGGCTCGATCTCGACACCGAGACCGTCGACGCCCGGCTGTCGTACCTCGTCGAGCATGGCAACCTGGCCCGCTCACCGCGGGAGACCGAGGCGCGCAGCCTCAAGGAGTACCTCACCACCCGATCCCGCTACCAGCTCACCCAGCGCGGCGAGCTGGTGCACCGACAGGTCGAGGAGCTGCTCGGCCACACCGAGTCGGCCCGCGAGGTCTCCACCGAGATGCTCGGCGGCATCCTGGCCGGCCTGGAGAGCCTCGCTGCACGGGTCGAGGCGGGGCTCGCCGACGCCGACCCGCGGGAGGTCTCGGTCACGATCGGCACGCTCTTCGCGCAGTTCGAGCTGCTGGTCGGCTCGACGCGCCAGTTCTACACCTACCTGTCGCAGGTGCTGAGCCGCTTCGACCTCGGCCGCGACGAGTTCGTGCTGTTCAAGGCCGCGCTGCTCGGCTACCTGCAGCGGTTCGTCGACGACGTCTCCCAGCACATGCCCCAGCTCGGTGACCTGCTCGTGCGGCTGGAGCCCGACGTGCCGGCGCTGTGCGCCCGGGCCAACGCGGGGGAGCGGCTGGTCGGCCTCGACGGCGAGGAGGCGGGTCGCGCGGCCGGCCTGGACCCCGACGACTGGGTCAGTCTGCGAGCCTGGTTCGTCGGCGCCGCGGGTCGCCGGTCCGACGCCGAGAACGTCCGGCGGCTCGCCACCGACGCGATGCGGTCGCTGCTGGTCAACCTCCGCCGGATCGCGGGCAGCGCGGACCGTGAGCAGAGCCGGTACGCCGACCTGCTGCACCTCGCCCGGTGGTTCGAGGAGTCCTCCGACACAGCGGCACACGAGCTGTGGGCCGCCGCGTTCGGCCTGTACTCCGCCCGCCACCTCGCCTTCCTCGCCGACGACGACTCCGCGCCGGTCCCGGCGACCGCGTCGTGGTGGCAGACCCCGGTAGCCGAGGTGCCGGTGGCCCTCCGCCGGCACGGCGCGCGCACCGCGGGCGGACGCTCCGGGGCTCGGGAGGACTTCTCCGAGGCCAAGGAGGCCAGGCTTCGCGAGCGACGGCGCGCGGAGGAGCGGCGCGCCGCGGCCCTGCGAGAGATCGGTGCCCTGGCCGGGCGGGTCGCCGACGCGCACCTGTCCGACGCCGCCCGCGGCGTGCTGCTGGAGCTGTACTCCCGGGCGCTGACCGCCCGGGGCCGCCCGCTGTCCGCCGACCAGGCCGCGGAGGTGTCGACGCCCGTCGACGGCATGACGCTGCGGCTGTCGATCCGCCGCGTCGAGGGCGCTCGCACCGTCCTGACCAGCCCGCAGGGCCGTCTCGTGATGGACGGCACGGCCCTCGACGTGGAGCTGGTCGGTGCCGCACAGGCGCTACGGGAGGCGGGGGCATGAGCGCCGACACCAGGACGGTAGACCAGTGAGCGCGGCTCCCGAGCGCCCCGCCCCGGCCGTCGACCTCCACGCCGAGGCCGAGGTGCGCGCTGCGGCTCGCGCGCTGATGCGCACGCCGCTGCTGTTCGACGGGGGTGGCCACGACGACGACCTGCGACTGGTCCGCAGGCACCGTGCGGAGCTGACCCGCCTCTTCGCCGAGGGGCTCGGCTACCGCCTCGTCGTCGAGCCTGGGGTCGCCCGCCTCGTGAAGACCGGCCTGGGACGCGACTCCACGCGCGGCCTGCGCCGTCGCTCCGGGGCGCCGTTCACCCCCCGGGCATACGCGCTGCTCGCGCTCACCCTCGCGGCGCTCACGCGGTCCCGGTCGCAGCTGATGGTCGACGAGCTCGTCGCACAGGTGCGGTCCGCCGCCGCGGACGCCGGGGTCGACGTGGACCTCGACGCCGTCGCCGACCGCCGCTCCCTGCACGCGGCACTGCTGGCACTGACCGCCCTGGGTGTGCTCACCGAGCGCGATGGCGACCTGGAGCACTGGGCCGAGCGCCGCACCGAGTCGCTGCTCGACGTGCACCGCGAACGGCTCGCCCTGCTCGTCTCCGCGCCGCTGGGCGGGTGCCGCAGCGCGGACGACGTCGTCGCGGTCACGGCGGTGCCCAGCGCGGTGGGAGGGGCGCGGGTCGCGGTCCGGCGCCGGCTCGCCGAGCAGCCGGTCCTCACGACGGAGGACCTGACCGCCGAGCAGCGGGAGTGGTGGGCACGCAACCGCAACCGCGAGCGCGAATGGTTCCGCCGCGCGCTCGGGCTGGAGGTCGAGCTGCGCGCCGAGGGCGCGGTCGCGGTCGACCCGGAGGGGTGGCTCACCGACCAGGCGTTCCCGGGTGGCGGCTCGGCCCGGCACTTCGCCCTGCTGCTCCTCGACGCGCTGGTCGCCGAGGTCCGGTCCGCCGATGTCTCTACCCCCGGCACGCAGCCATGGGCGCGCGTGGCGGTGTCCAGCGCGAGGCGCGTCGGCGACGAGGTGTTCGGCGCCTGGCGTGACGGTCTCCGCAGGGCACACCGCGACGACCCCGACGGGCTCTTCGAGGAGGCGCTCGGCATCCTCGAGCAGGCCGGCCTGGTCCGCCGCGAGGGCAGCACGCTGCTCGTCCACGCCGCGGCCGCCCGCTACGCCCCACGCCCGCTCCTGGAGCCCTCGCGCGCCGGCGAGAGGTCGCTGTTCGACGAGGAGGTCCCATGACCATCACCCTGACCCGCCGCAGCGCCGACTCGGCCCGGGACACCGCCGAGGCGCGCTACCGCCTCAGCCGGGCCGGCGTCCTCAACGTCTGGCAGTACGACGACCAGGTGTTCACCTTCGCCGACGGCCGGCTGCTGCTGCGCGGCGCCAACGGCGCGGGCAAGTCCAAGACCCTGGAGATGCTGCTCCCGTTCGTCCTCGACGGCGACAAGACCCGGATCACTGCGTCGGCCAGGCACCACACCAGCCTGCTGTGGCTGATGACCGACGGCTACGACGGCCAGGCCCGCACCGGCTACCTCTGGCTGGAGCTGACCCGCCGGGCCGGCCGCCACACCGAGACCTACACGTGCGGGGTGGGCATCCGCGCCTCGGCGTCCGCGCGGAGCGCGACGGCGTGGTTCTTCGCCACCGACCAGCAGATCGGCGTCGACCTGGCGCTGGAGGACGACGGCGGCCCGCTGTCGCGGGGCCGGCTCGTGGAGGCCGTCGGCGACCGCGGCCAGGTGTTCGAGCAGGCCCGGGCCTACAAGGAGCACGTCGGCCGCACCCTGTTCGGCCTCGCCGTCGACCAGTACGACGACGTCCTGCGCCTGCTGTACTGGCTGCGCCAGCCGCAGGTGGGCGAGGACATCGAGCCGGCCCGGCTGGCCGGCCAGCTCGCCCAGGCCCTGCCCCAGCTCGACGAGCAGGCGGTCCGGACGGCGGGCGACACGTTCGACGAGCTCGCGGCGTACGGCGAGCAGATCGAGCGCCGGGCCGCGGCGGCGGAGTCGCTGGGCTCGCTTGCGACCGCGTACGCCGCGTACGCCCGCGGCGTCGTCGCCGAGCGTGGGCGGGCCGTCCTGGCGGCGGCCACGGAGGCGAAGCGGCTGGTCGCCGGGCTGCGCCGTGCGGAGGACGCGCACTCGGAGCTGACCCGGAGCG
>JBIOYO010000157.1:0-4730 GCA_044870175.1 Nocardioidaceae bacterium
GACATCTGCATCCCATGGGAATCTGCCCCAGTCAGAGCCCCGCGGCGACCAGCTCGGCGATCTGGATGGTGTTCAGGGCGGCGCCCTTGCGGAGGTTGTCGTTGCTGACGAACAGGGCCAGGCCGCGCTCGTCGTCGACGCCGGGGTCCTGCCGGATCCGTCCGACGTACGACGGGTCGCGCCCGGCCGCCTGCAGGGGCGTGGGGATGTCGGTCAGCTCGACGCCGGGCGCGTCGCTGAGCAGCTCGACCGCGCGCTTGGCGGGGAGGGGGCGGGCGAACTCGACGTTCAGCGACAGCGAGTGGCCCGTGAACACCGGCACCCGGACGCAGGTGCCGGAGACCCGCAGGTCGGGGATCCCGAGGATCTTGCGGGACTCGTTGCGGAGCTTCTGCTCCTCGTCGGTCTCCTCTGTGCCGTCGTCGACGACCGAGCCGGCCAGGGGCAGGACGTTGAACGCGATGGGGCGGGCGTACTTCACCGGTGCCGGCAGCTGGACCGCCGAGCCGTCGTACGCGAGCGGGGTGGGGTCGTCCGCGGCGGCGCGGACCTGGCTGGCGAGCTCCTGGACGCCGGCGACGCCGGACCCCGAGACCGCCTGGTAGGTGCTGGCGACCAGCCGCACCAGCCCGGCCTCGTCGTGGAGCGGCTTGAGGACGGGCATCGCGGCCATCGTCGTGCAGTTCGGGTTGGCGATGATGCCCTTGCGCGCCTCGTGCACGGCGCCCGGGTTGACCTCGCTCACGACCAGCGGCACGTCGGGGTCGCGGCGCCAGGCCGAGGAGTTGTCCACCACGGTGACCCCCGCCTCGGCGAAGCGGGGCGCCTGGGCGCGCGACGCCGTGGCGCCGGCGGAGAACACCGCGATGTCGAGGCCGGAGGGGTCCGCGGTGGCGAGGTCCTCGACGGTCACGGTGCGGTCGCCGAAGGACAGCGTGCGGCCCGCCGAGCGAGCGGAGGCGAAGAAGCGCACGTGGGCGACCGGGAAGGCCCGCTCCAGCAGGATGTCGCGCATCGCGACGCCGACCTGGCCGGTGGCGCCCACGACGCCGAGGTTGACCGGCCTGCTCACCGGGCGCCCGGTCATCGGCCGGTCCCGCCGTACACGACCGCCTCCACCTGCTCGGCGTCGAGGTCGAAGGCCGAGTGGGTCGCCGCCACCGCGGCGTCCACCTGCGACTCGTCGACGACCACGGAGATCCGGATCTCCGACGTCGAGATCATCTCGATGTTGACTCCGGCCGAGGCCAGCGCCGCGAAGAACTTCGCGGTGATGCCCGGGTGGGACCGCATTCCGGCGCCGATCAGGGACACCTTGCCGATCCGGTCGTCGTAGAGCAGCGTCGCGTAGCCGACCTCGTCCTTGAGCCTGGCCAGCGAGGACATCGCCGCTTGGCCGTCGTCGCGGGGCAGGGTGAAGGAGATGTCGGTGAGGTTCGTGGCGGCCGCGGACACGTTCTGCACGATCATGTCGAGGTTGACCTGCGCCTCTGCCAGCGCCTCGAAGATCCGCGCTGCCTCGCCGACCTTGTCGGGCACCCCGACGACGGTGATCTTGGCCTCGCTGCGGTCGTGCGCGACGCCGGCGATGATGGCCTGCTCCATGGGTTCACTCCCACTGTCGGGAAAGCTGTCGGCAAGGGTCTCGGGAAGTCTGTCGGCGATCCAGGTGCCGGTGAGCTTGCTGAACGACGAGCGCACGTGGATCGGCATGTCGTAGCGGCGGGCGTACTCCACGCAGCGCAGGTGCAGGATCTTGGCCCCGCAGGCGGCCAGCTCCAGCATCTCCTCGTAGCTGACCCGCTCGCGGCGCCGAGCCGCAGGCACGATGCGAGGGTCGGCGGTGAACACCCCGTCGACGTCGCTGTAGATCTCGCACACGTCCGCGTGCAGCGCCGCCGCGAGGGCCACGGCGGTGGTGTCCGAGCCGCCCCTGCCGAGCGTGGTGACGTCCTTGGTGTCCTGGCTGACGCCCTGGAAGCCGGCCACGATCGCGATGGCGCCCTCGGCGAGTGCCCGCTCGATCCGTCCGGGCGTCACGTCGATGATCTTGGCCTTGCCGTGGCTGCTGTCGGTGATCACGCCGGCCTGGCTGCCGGTGAACGACCGCGCCTCGTGACCAAGGTTGCCCACGGCCATGGCGAGCAGGGCCATCGAGATCCGCTCCCCGGCCGTGAGCAGCATGTCCAGCTCGCGGGGCGGGGGCAGCGGCGAGACCCGCTGGGCGAGGTCGATCAGCTCGTCGGTGGTGTCGCCCATCGCCGAGACCACGACCACCACGTCGTTGCCGGCGCGCTTGGCGTCGATGATCCGGTTGGCGACACGCTTCACACCGTCGGCGTTCGCGACGGAGGACCCTCCGTACTTCTGCACGACGATGCCCACGTGCTGCGCTCCTCGGTTCCGGTACGCCGCCCCTGGCGCGTCCTTCGCCGAGGCCGACGCCGATTCTACGGCGATGGAGCGGGCGGGCCCGCGGGCGTCTCGCCGTCCTCGGTGCCGAGCATCGCCTCCGCCGCGCGGACGTCCTCCTGCTCGCTCTCGAACTCCGAGTCGAGCCGGTCGTGGGCGACCACCGACTGGAGCGCCCGCAGGACGCCGCTCCCCTCCGAGCCCCAGCTGGCGACGTAGGAGAACTGCCACCACCACAGCGCCTCCGCGACCCGGCCGGAGCGGAAGTGGCGCAGCCCGTGCGCCAGCGCGCTGGCGATCGAGGTCAGGTCGTCGGACAGCAGCCCGGACACCAGCTCGGGCGGGTCCACGTACGGGTCGAACACCTCGGTGTAGGCGTCCACCGACTCCAGCAGCACGGCGAGCCGCAGCCGCATCTCGTCGAGGTCCGGGTCGGGGCCGGGGTCGGGCTCGTACTCCTCGACCGGCTCGAAGTCCTCGTGCACGCCGAGCCGCCCCCCGGCGAGCAGCACCTGGCTCACCTCCAGCAGCAGCAGGGAGATCGCGCTGGCGCCGGCGTCGCCCCTGGCGATGGCGCGCAGGGCGATGAGGAACGTCTCCACCTGGTCGGCGACCTGCTGGGCGAGCTCCTCGAGCTCCGCCGCGACCGGGGGCGGGGCGGTAGCGTCGCCCGCGGCACCTGCGGCAGTCCGCTGGTCAGTCATCGACGGCCCGCCTTCCTTCGAATGCTCGCCCGAGGGTCACCTCGTCCGCGTACTCGAGGTCACCGCCTACGGGAAGTCCACTCGCAAGGCGCGTCACGCGCAACCCCATGGGGCGCAGGAGACGGGTGAGGTACGTCGCAGTGGCCTCGCCCTCCAGGTTCGGGTCCGTGGCCAAGATCACCTCGGTGACGGTGCCGTCGGCGAGCCGGGGCATGAGCTCCTTGACCCGGAGCTGGTCGGGGCCGATGCCCTCGATCGGCGAGATCGCCCCGCCGAGCACGTGGTAGCGGCCGCGGAACTCGCGGGTGCGCTCGACCGCGACGACGTCCTTGGACTCCTCGACGACGCAGAGGACGGCGGGGTCACGCCGGGGGTCGCGGCAGATCCGGCAGGTCTCCTCCTCCGCGACGTTGCCGCACACGGCGCAGAACCGCACCTTCGCCTTCACGTCGACCAGGACCTCGGCGAGCCGGCGTACGTCGGCGGGGTCGGCCGCCAGGAGGTGGAAGGCGATCCGCTGCGCGCTCTTGGGCCCGACTCCGGGGAGCCGGCCGAGCTCGTCGATCAGGTCCTGGACGACGCCTTCGTACATCGCCGCGTCAGAAGCCCGACGGCAGGCCCGGCGCGGTGCCCGGCCCACCCAGACCGGTGACCGGCCCCATCCGCTCCGACACCAGTGTCATCGCCCGGGCGTGGGCGTCGCGGTAGGCGGCGACGATGAGGTCCTCGAGGTCCTCGGTCTCGTCGGGGTCGAAGGAGCCCTTGCGGATCCGCACCCGGCGCAGCTCACCGGTGCCGTCGACGGTCACCGTGACCAGGCCGTCGCCGACGGTGCCGGTCACCTCGGTGTCCTCCAGCTCGGCCTGGGTGGCGATGATCTGCTCCTGCATGTGCTGGGCCTGCTCGAGGAGGCCGCCGAGGTCGAGCCCGGCCAGGTCCAGCCCGGCCAGGTCCAGCCCGCCGATGCCGCCGAGGTCCGGCCCTTCGGCGCCCAGGCCGCGCTCGTCGGCCCTCCTCTCCTCCGCGCTGCGCTCGTCCTCCGCCCTGTCGGGCGGGTCGGTCCCGAACGGGTTGGTCTGGCTCATCACGGTGTCCTCTCGTCGTCGGCCGGTGCCGGTCGGTGTGGGGTTGGTGGGGTCGGTCAGTCGTGCGGGATCTCGGTGATGACGCTGGCGCCGAGGCGCTGCTGGAGCAGGTCCGCTCCCGCCAGGCCGTCGTCGGCGTCCCGGTCGTCGGGGTCCGCGGCCTCGTCGGGGTCGGCGGCCTCGTCCACCGTCGCGGCGGGCGTTGGCGCTGGTGCCGGTGTGGGCTCCGCGGACGCGGCCTGGGCGGCCTGGGCGGCCTGGGCGGTCGGCGGCGCCTGGGGCGTGCGGGAGGTGGAGCGGGACGCGGGGCGGGCGACCGGTGGCGGGGCGGGCGCCGCGGCGGGCTGGGCGGAGGGGTCCACAACGGCTTCGACCGTGAAGTCCGCCCCCGCCACGTCGATCAGCACCTGGCGGAGGATCTCGTGGTTGCCGCCCCCGACGAAGGAGTCCCGCGCTCCGGCGTTGTTGAACCCGACCGTCAGCGCGGAGCCGTCGAGGGAGAGCACCTGGGCGTTCTGGCTCAGCAGGA
>JBIOYO010000158.1:0-7637 GCA_044870175.1 Nocardioidaceae bacterium
AGCACGACGTCCGGGCGTTCCTCGGCGCCCATGTGCAGCCGCGGATCCCGGGCGGCTGCTTCTCCGCGACGCCGGGGGCGGTGAACGCCGCTGCGGACCAGTTCGGCATCGTGGTGACCGGCCGGCCCGGGCATGCGGCGTACCCCCACCTCACCGCCGACCCGGTCGTCGCGTCGGCGGACCTCGTCGGCACGCTGCAGCACCTGATCTCCCGGCGCGTCGACCCGACGCATCCCACGGTGCTGACCATCGGCACGATCGAGGGCGGCAACTCCCCGAACGTCGTGCCGGCCGCGGTCCGGATGTCCGGCACGCTGCGCACCTTCGACGAGCACGACCGCACCATGCTGCACCGGGCCATCGCCGAGACCGCCGACGCGGTCACGGAGGTGCACGGCTGCGACGCGCAGGTGGCGGTGACCCGGGGGGCGCCGGTCCTCGACAACGACGCGCAGCTCACCACGTCCGTGGTGCCCTGGCTGGAGTGGGCGGGACTGCGGCCGTCGGCCGCCGTGCGGTCCTGCGGCGCCGACGACTTCTCCTTCTACTGCGAGCGGTTCCCCTCCTTGATGGTCTTCGTCGGAGTGGGCACCGGCGGCGCCGACCAGCCAGGGCTGCATCATCCGCGGTTCCTGCCACCCGACGCCACGGTCGGGGAGGTCGCCCGGGCGATGCTCGGCGGCTACCTCGGCGCCTGCGCGATGCTCACCGGGTCGGGCCCACCCGGCTGACGCCTCCGGGCTCGACTGGCGAGCGTCACCGGTCGAGCTGCAGCCGCTGCCAGGCGCCCAGCGTGGCGAGGCCGAAACCGAGCGGGAGTACGCCGACCAGGGCGAGCTGCAACGCGGAGACCGTGCCGGGCGCGAGGGCCCACAGCGCCGGCGCGGAGACCGGGAACCAGCCGCCGAGGCCGGCACCGAGCACGACGACCTGTGCCGCGACGATCAACGCGACCGTGGCGGCGATGCCGCCGAGCAGCCCGCGGCTCAGCGAGGAGACCCAGGCCGCCGGCACGGCGACCATGGCGGACAGGACGACCAGCGCGCTCTCGCGGGCCACGGCCGACCAGTCCGCGGAGCCGGGCGCGCCCAGCCCCACGGCCAAGCCTCCGGCGAGGAGGACGAGCGTCAGCCCCGCGGCGACCAGCACCGCCCAGAGCGCGTACGTCAGCAGCTTGGCGAGTGCGGTCGCCGGCCGGGTGACCGGCAGGGCGAACAGCCCGGTGATGGTGCCGTCGGTGAACTCGCGGCCGAACAGCCAGCTCAGCGCCACGCCGAAGCCGAGCACCGCGGCCGCGGCGGTGATCTGCTGGGCGGCGGCGAGGTAGCCGGCCCACCCCGGCAGGCTCGCCACCGGGCCCAGCTTGGCGGTCAGGTCGGTGCGCCCGGCGTGCGCAGCCGAGGTGAGGACCACACTGAGCGAGGCGATGCCGCCCACGAGCGCCACGGTCACCCCGAGGACGACCCGAGCCGCCAGGGCCTTGCGGAGCTCCATGGCGAGCGCCGTACGCCATCCGGCCGTGCTCATCGCCCGCTCCGTACGTCGTCACCGTGCACCACGGCGAAGAACGCGCGCTCGATGTCGACGCCGCCGGGGTCGAGCGGGCCGACCACGCGACCAGCGTTGACCACCGTGATCCGGTCCGCGACGCGGGCCACCTCGTCGAGGTGGTGGCTGGAGACCAGGACGGCGGCCCCGGCCCGCGCGCGCCGCAGCAGTGCCTCCCGCAGGGCGATCACGCCGGCCGGGTCCAGCGCGTTGCCGGGCTCGTCGAGCACGACCAGGCTGGGGTTGTGCTGCAGGGCCGCGGCCAACCCCAGGCGCTGGCGGTTGCCGAGGGAGAGCCGGCGGGCCCGCACGCCGGCGTACGCGAGGATGCCGAGCTCCTCCATGACTGCCGCCACCGCCTGGCGGGCCTCGGCCGGCGGCAGCCCGTGCATCCGCGCGCTGAGCAGGAGGTTGGCCTGCCCGGTCAGCTCGGGGTAGGCGAGCGGGTACTCGACCAGGTGGCCCACGCGCGCCCACGTCGCGGGTGCGGCGTCGGTCAGGGAGCGACCGTCGATCCGGACCTCGCCGTGGTCGGGCACCAGCATGCCGAGCAGCATCCGCAACAACGTCGACTTGCCCGCGCCGTTCAGACCCACCAGCGCGTGGATCTCGCCGGCCTCCACGTCGAGGTCTATCCCGTGCACGCCGGCGCCCCCGTCGAACACCCGGGCCACCCCTCGCGCCGTGAGCGGCGTGCTCACGACGCGCCGTCCAGCAGGTCGAGGGCACGCCGCACGGCGTCGTCCAGCCCGGGAAGGGGCGAGTCGTCGTGCAGGGCCCAGTCCATTAGCGAGGCCATGACCGCCGCCAGCACGGCTGCCGCGGCGATGCGGGCGTCGGCGCGCGGCGCGCCGTCGGCGACGAGCCGGTCGGCGATGATGTCCTCGGTCCTCGCGTTGTTGCGCCAGACGGCCGACCGCAGCGAGGGCGTCCCGGCCGCGACGCGCATCCGGGCGCGGGCCGGTCCCAGGTGCTCACTCGGCAACGACCGCCAGGCCGAGCGGAGTCCCCCGACCGCCCTCGACAGCGGCGGGTCGCCTGCTGGCTGGGCGCCGACCGCGTCGGCGATGAGCGGGTCGAAGGGGTCGTCCAGGAGCACGCTCTCCTTGGTCGCGAAGTGCCGGAAGAAGGTCATCTCGCTCACCCCGGCAGCCGCGGCGACCGCCCCCACCGTCGTGGCGTCGTAGCCGTCGCGCTCGAAGAGCTCCAGCGCGCAGGTCTGCAGCCGCTCCCGGGTGCGTTGACGCTTCGTCCCCATGCCGTAATGTTAGTCACTAACATTCCAGGTGTCCAGGGCGGCGCGGTCGCGGGGTCTCCGGCGCGGTGCGGCCGGCCGGACCAGGCAGATGAGCTCGCCTGCTCGCGTCCCCCGTCCCGGCGGGCGGAAGATGACACCGTGACCACCCCCTGGTGGCGGGACGAGGCCGATGACCCGCCCTTCGGCGTCGAGGCGCTGCCCTACGGGGTCTTCACCTCCGGCACCGAGGGCCCGCGGGTCGGCGTGCGGCTGGGGGAGCGGGTGCTCGACCTGGCCCCGGTCGCGTCGGCGCTGGCTCCCGGGCTGACGGGGCTGGTCGCGGCCCCGGTGCTCAACCCGCTGATGGCGGCGGGTCCTGCGGTGTGGACGGAGCTTCGTGACCGGGTGACGCAGTGGTTGTCGGCGTGGTCGCCGGCGTGGTCGCCCGTGGTCGAGCGGCACCTGTTGAGGATCGGCGATCTGGGGCTGGTCCTGCCCTTCCAGCCGGGCGACTACGTCGACTTCTACTCCTCGCGGCACCACGCGGAGAACCTGGGCGCCCTGTTCCGGCCGGGCCAGCCGCCGTTGACGCCGAACTGGCTGCACCAGCCGATCGGCTACCACGGCAGGGCCGGCAGCCTGGTGGTCTCCGGGACCGACGTCGTCCGGCCGCACGGCCAGATCCGGCCGCCGGGGGCCGACACGCCGGTGTTCTCGGCCAGCCGGCGGCTCGACATCGAGGCGGAGGTGGGGTTCGTCGTGGGCGTGCCGTCGCGGCTGGGCGAGCCGGTGCCGTCGAGCGAGGTCGCAGCGCACGTGTTCGGCGTGGTGCTGGTCAACGACTGGTCGGCGCGCGACCTGCAGGCGTGGGAATACGTCCCGCTGGGTCCCTTCCTCGGTAAGTCGTTCGCGACGACGGTGTCCGCCTGGGTGCTCCCGCTCGCCGCGCTGGACCATGCCCGGGTGCCGCCACCGCCACGGGAGGTCGAGCTGCTGGACTACCTGCGTGACGGCGAGGAGCCCTGGGGGCTGGACATCGAGCTGTCCGTGAAGGTCAACGGCACCGAGGTGTCCCGGCCACCGTTCCGGCAGATGTACTGGACGCTCTCCCAGCAGCTGGCGCACCTGACGGTGAACGGCGCGGCGCTGCGCACCGGCGACCTGCTGGCGTCGGGGACGGTCAGCGGCCCCGGGCGGGACCAGCGCGGCTCACTCATCGAGCTGTCCTGGGGTGGCGCGGAGCCGGTTGTCGTCGGGAAGGGGGCGACCCGGGCGTTCCTGGAGGACGGCGACGAGGTCGTCATCGCGGCGACCGCGCCCGGCGTGGGGGACACCCGGGTCGGGCTCGGCGAGGTGGCGGGGAGGATCGTGGGCCCGTCATGACCTGGGCGCCGGCACGGTCAGCGCCGCCGCTCGGCCGGGTGTTCCCGGGCGTGGCGAACCTCCGGTCGTACCGGATCTCCTGGCTGCGCAAGGACGTGGTGGCCGGCCTGGTCCTCACCACGCTGTTGGTGCCACAAGGCATGGCGTACGCCGAGCTGGCCGGCCTGCCGCCGATCACCGGCCTCTACACCACGGTGCTCGCCCTGGTCGGCTATGCCCTGTTCGGACCGTCCCGGGTGCTCGTTCTCGGCCCCGACTCGGCCCTGGGCCCGATGATCGCCGCAAGCGTCGTCCCGCTGGCCGCGGCGAACGGCGACCCGGACGCCGCCGTCGCGTACGGCGCCATGCTGGCGCTGATGGTCGGCACGCTCACCGTGCTCGCCGGGGTCTTCAAGCTCGGCTTCGTCGCCGACCTGCTGTCACGGCCGACGCAGATCGGCTACATGAACGGGCTCGCGCTGACCATCATGGTCGGTCAGCTGCCCAAGCTGTTCGGCTTCTCCGTCGACGCCAAGGGCCTCCTCGACGAGGCGAGGGCGTTCGCAGAGGGCGTCGCCGCCGGCGAGACGGTTGCGGCCGCGCTCGCGGTCGGGCTGGGCTGCCTGGTCCTGATCTTGGCCTTGCAGCGCTTCGTACCGGGCTTCCCCGGAGTGCTGGCCGCTGTCGTCCTGGCGATCGGGGCCGTGCACCTGTTCGGCCTGGAGCAGCACGGCGTCGGTGTCGTCGGGCCCATGCCCCACGGCGCCCCGCCCTTCACGGTCCCGTCGGTGCCGCTGGACGACCTCTCCCTGCTGCTCGCCGGGGCGCTGGGGATCGCGCTGGTGTCACTGACCGACACGATCTCGACGGCAGCGGCCTTCGCGGCCAAGACCGAAGGCGAGGTCGACGGCGACCGGGAGATGCTGGGCGTGGGGGTGGCGAACCTCGCGGCGGGGGTCTTCCAGGGGTTCCCGGTCAGCACGAGCGGGTCTCGCACCGCGGTCGCCTTCCAGAACGGCGCGAAGTCCCAGGTGGCCAACCTGGTCGGCGCGGCGGCCATCCTGGCCATGCTGCTCGTCGCGCCTGGCCTTCTGCGTGACCTGCCGCAGCCGGCGCTGGCGGCGGTCGTGGTGGCCGCCTCGACGTCGCTCGTGGACGTGCCGGGCGTGCTCAGGCTGGGGCGGCAGCGCCGGTCGGACTTCGTGCTCGCGCTGACGGCGTTCCTCGCGGTCGCCCTGCTGGGCGTCCTGCCCGGCATCGGGATCGCCGTCGGGCTGTCCATCGTCAACGTGTTCCGGCGGGTCTGGTGGCCGCACCAGGCGGTGCTCGGCCGCGCGGCGGGCATGCCCGGCTACCACGACACCGACTTCCACCCCACCACCGAGCACCTGCCTGGGCTCGCGATCTACCGGTTCGACGCCCCGCTGCTGTTCGCGAACGCGCGGACCTTCCGCGAGCAGGTACGACGCCTCGCCGCCACCGACCCGCGGCCACGGTGGATCGTGCTCGCGGCCGAGCCGGTCACCGACGTCGACACCACCGCCGCCGACATGCTCGTGGAGCTGGAGGAGGAGCTCGAGGAGGTCGGGACCACCTTCGTGTTCGCCGAGCTCAAGGACGCCGTCCGCGACAAGATCCACCGCTACGAGCTGACGAAGGCGATCGAGCCGGACCGCTTCTTCCCCTCCGTCAGGGTGGCCGTCGATGCGTACCAGGCCCGGACCGGCGCGCAGTGGGTGAGCGGACCGAGCCCTTACCGGCTTGAGTGAGAGCTGCTCACCGCAGCCTCCGGCTGCCGGGCGGGGACACCCGCAGCCAGCGGTACCCGTAGCCGTCGAGGTCGACCTGGACCGCACCGCGCCCGCTGGGGAGGACGGCGGGCGCGTCGCTGAGCAGGTCGACCAGCGTCGCCCCGTCCTCGAGGTCGTCGAGCACGAGCCGTACGGTGACGCTCTCCGGGCCGAGGTTGTGCAGGGCCACCAGGCGGCGCTCGTCGAGGACGCACTCGTGCGCCAGCACGCTGCGGTGCTCCTGCTCCAGTGGCCGGAACGCGGACCAGCCGAGCTCGGGGGACTCGCGGTACCTGCGGACCAGGAGCGACACGAAGGACAGCAACGACTGGTCGTCGGCCAGCTGCGAGGTCGCGTTGACGTGCTCGGGCCCGAACGGGCCGCCCGTGAGGGGCCGGCGAAGCTGCCGCGGCGCGGCTTGGGAGAACCCGCCGTTGCGGCCACCGGTCCACTGCATGGGGGTGCGGACCGCGAGCCGCCCGGGCACGTCGAGGTTCTCGCCCATGCCGATCTCCTCGCCGTAGAACAGAACCGGCGTGCCCGGCAGCGAGAACAGCAGGCTGTACACCATGCGGAGCCGGCGCGGGTCGCCGTCCAGCATGGGCGGCAGCCGGCGTCGCAGCCCACGCCCGTAGAGCTGCATCTCCGGCTCCGGGCCGAACGCCGCGAACACCTCCTCGCGCTCGGTCTGGCTGAGCTTGTCCAGTGTCAGCTCGTCGTGGTTGCGCACGAAGGTCGCCCACTGCGACTGGCGGTCCAGCTTCGGGCGCCGCTTCAGCGCCCGCACGAGCGGACGGGCGTCCTGCCGCGCCAAGGCCAGGTAGAGGTTCTGCATCCCGATGAAGTCGAACTGCATGGTGAGCTCGTCGCCGTCGCCCCCTCCGAAGAACCGCTTCTGCTCCCGGTGGGGGACGTTCACCTCGCCGAGCAGGATCGCGTCCCCGGCGCGCCGATTCACGAACGAGCGCAGCTGGCGCAGATAGACGTGCGGGTCGCCGAGGCGGGTCTGCTCCGCGGAGTCGGTGCCGGTGGTCTCGAGCATGAACGGGACTGCGTCGACCCGGAAGCCGTCGACGCCGAGCTGGAGCCAGTAGCCCATCACGTTCACGATCTCGTCGCGGACCAGGGGGTTGGTGATGTTGAGGTCCGGCTGGGTCCGGTAGAAGCGGTGGAAGTACCACTCCTCGGTGCGGTCGTCGTACTCCCACAGCGACTGCTCCTGGTCAGGGAACACCACCTGGTCGGCGGTGTCGGGCGGCGGGTCGCTGCGCCACACGTAGAAGTCCCGGTACGGCGACCGCGTGCTCGACCGCGCGGCGCGGAACCACGGGTGCCGGTCCGAGGTGTGGTTGACCACCAGGTCCACGATGACCCGCATGCCCCTGTCGTGCGCCGTGCGGACCATCTCGACGAAGTCGCCGGCGCAGCCCAGGCGCGGGTCGACACCGTAGTAGTCGGTGATGTCGTAGCCGTCGTCGCGGTCGGTGGTCGGGTAGAACGGCATCAGCCATAGGCACGTGACACCCAGCCGGTCCAGGTAGTCGACCCGCTCGCACAGGCCGACGAAGTCCCCCATCCCGTCGTCGTTCCAGTCCATGAACGTCTGGACGTCGAGGCAGTACACGACCGCGGTCTTCCACCACAGGTCGCTGGTCTCGCTCACCCGCACGCCGGCCCCTCCTCGTCCCGCCCCGCACCGG
>JBIOYO010000159.1:0-2184 GCA_044870175.1 Nocardioidaceae bacterium
TCGGCGTCCCAGTCCTCCCCGGGACCGAACCCGGTGTTGACGAGCCGGACGACGCAGCCGCCGCCGTCGCGCGCCTGGACCAGCCACTCGAACGCCAGGGCCCGCTCCCCCTCGGCGCTCACGAGGAACCGGCCGGGTGGCTCCCATGCCCGCACCCTGGCCGTCTCCTCGCCGAAGCCGGCCCCGAAGTCCATCCGCACCGCGCCGCCCTCGCGCTCCTCGACTTCGTGCGGAACGAACCACGAGGTGATCCCGGGGCCGGTTCCGATGGCCTCCCAGACCTGCTCCGGTGTCCCGGGGACCTCGACGGACACGTCGATCTTCCTCGGTTGGCTCTCACTCATCGGCTGGAGGTCCCTCCTGTGGGCGGGGGTGGCAGAGCGCGACGACGCGGTACCACCGGCCGCCGGGCGCTCTCTCGTCGTGGTGGCGGGCGGCGAGGATGCGGACCGCGTCCGCCAGCTCGGTGGCGAACGCGGACCGGGCCTCGGCGCTGGCGAACCGCACGTCCGCCTCGACGCTGAGGGTCGGCAGGCGCTTCCCGGCCTGCTCGGCGCCGCGGAGCAGCGAGCCGACCTCGCGCACCGCGCGGGCGGCCAGCGCGACGAGGTACCCCGCGGAGAGCCGGTCGGACACCTTGCCCGGGTCGGCGCCGGCGGCGCCGAGCGCCGAGGGCGAGACCACGTAGGCCGAGGCGGTGGCGGCCAGGGTCCGCTCGACGAGCCCGCCGTGGCGGCGTCGGTCGACCTCGACGACCAGGCCTTGCTCCTCCAGCGCGCGCAGGTGGTGACCGACCTGCTGGCGCGGCAGCCCGAGTCGAGCTGCGACGACGGCGGCCGAGGCCGGCTCTCGAGCCAGGGCAGCCAGCAGCCGAGCCCGGCGCGGGTCCAGCGCAGAGGCCGCCGTCGCCGCGTCCTCCAGGACCGCCACCGTCTCCACGGCCGAAGACTGCTCCTTGACAGTAGATGCTGTCAAGGGCAGGCGGTCAGCCCGGAGCCGCCAGCTGGGGCCAGGTCGCCGGGCGAGGTCCGAGAGCGGACGCCCGGAGCGTTGCGGGCGGTCTCGCCGTGACGGCCTCCGCGGCTCGCCACTCCTCACGGCCAGGCCGGCCACGGCCCGCAGCGCACGCCCGCCATGTGACCGGTGGCTCGCGTCCACGCCGCGAGCTCGACCAGGAAGCCGGCAGCGTCGACCGCAGAGGCGGTCACGATCTGCCTGCTGAGGGAACAGTCCTCCGCGGCGACATTGCCCTCGACGTTCACGGACCTGGACACGGTGCGGATGACGATCGGCCAGCCGAAGGGTGGCGGGCCCCGCGCATCGGGGGCCGACGCGATAGAGCGCGTCGAGTGGGCGGGTCAGGCAGCGCAACGCCAGCGTGGTCGTCGCGTTGGAACGATCCGGCAACCCGGCCGTCGAAGCCTTCCCGGCCGGCTCTGATGCCACCCGCGACGACGTTTCGCCGGCCGACGCTGCTCCGCGGCCCTGTTGGCGGTTTCCCATGGAGAGACGACCTTCTTCCACTTCCCATGGCGTGCGCGTCGTGGTCGGCGGAAGAACGTCGTGGGGAGCTCACAGGCCGATGAAGCCGGGCCGAGGACAGCCCAGAAGTGCGTCCGCATGGCGAGACGAGCATCGCCCGGAACCCACGATCTTGTCGGTGCCGGCTGGTCGAATGAGGGTATGTCAGCAGAGCCGATCCCCGACCCGGGTCCTGCCGGTGGCACGCCGGTGGCCGGGCGGTCGGATCGGGTGCACTGGTTCGCGGGGCGGGTGCATGAGGTGCTCGACGAGCTGGGTGACCCGCACCCGTTCGGGCTCCGCCCGGCCGAGGTCGCGGAGGCGGTGGCGGAGCTGGAGTGGGCGGCGGCCCGGTTGTCGGGGTTGGCGTTGCGGCTGCTCGCCGAGGCGGACCGGGACGAGCTGTGTGGGACGACCGGGGCGGGTACCACGGCGGGGTGGTTGCGGGGGTTGGTGCCGGTGACCCCGCGGGAGGCGCGGCGGCGGGTCCGGCTGGCCCGGACTCTCACCGAGGGGCATGAGGCGGTGGAGGAGGGGGTGGTCGCCGGGCGGGTGTTGCCGGAGCAGGCGGAGGTGATCTGCGCGGCGGTGGACGCGTTGCCGGTCACGGTCGGGGTGGACACCCGCCGCGCCGCGGAGACCCACCTGCTCGAGCAGGCCGTG
>JBIOYO010000160.1:0-3151 GCA_044870175.1 Nocardioidaceae bacterium
CCGACGTGCTCGGTGGCGGACCAGAGCCGGTCCGTCGCCGGCCAGTAGCAGATGTCCTCCGGGCCCGGAGGCAGCACCCGGCGGTGCTCCACCAGCGCCCCGGGAGGGCCCGCCCACAGGCTGCCGCGGGTGAGCTGGCCCGCGCTGGTGGTGACGTAGAGCCGGGTGCGGGCGGTGACCGCGCCCTGCATGTGCGTCAGGCCGCCGCCGTCGAGCAGCACCGGCGTGAACCGGCCGGCCTCGTCGGCCCGAGGCAGCCCGGTGACCGGGTCCAGCTCGAGGCGCAGCAGCCGGGTGGTCATCTGGTCGCGGCCGTACTCCCCGGCGACCAGCGTGTGCGCCGGCGCGGTGCGGTCCAGGGAGAGGAACGAGTACCGCACCGGGTCAGCGCCCTCGGCCGCGACCGCCCGCTGGCGGAACCGGAGTGGCAGCAGGTAGCGGTGCCCGAACCCGCCGAAGCCACCCGGGCGACCGTCGGGCCCCTCACCCAGCAGCCGGTACGGCGTGCCGCCGGGCACGGCGACGATGTCATCGGCGCGGAACGTGTAGATGCCCCGCGCGGTGCCTGCAACGTGCAGGTACGCGCCGTGCCAGACCACCCCGCCTGCGTGGATGTTCACCGGCTTGACGTCCACCGCGCCGTCCGCCCGGAGAACCGCCTCGACGAGCAGGATGTGGCGGTAGCGGACTCGCCGCTGGTCGGTGACGTCGTACACCGTGACCCGCGACCCCATGCCGAGACCCCGGAGCACCTTGGAGTACGACGTCGTCACGACCAGGCGGCGGCCGGCCACGGTGTCGTCCTCGTCCCGGTCCGCCGAGCTGGAGATGCCCTGCGGCCACCAGCGCAGGCTGAGGCTGTCGCGCCGGTCCACCGAGAACCCCCATACCGGCGCGGGCCCCGGGACGTCCACCATCAGCGCCGCACGGTCGAGGTCGGACAACACCCCCTCGATCCCCACGCGGCCGCCGAGCCGGACGGCCAGCGCTTCGACGTCGTCGGCGCGGTCCGGCTCGCGGAGCAGGTGCACGGCGCTGGTCCCTTCCTAGGGTTGGGGCCAGTCTCACCTGCCGCACCACGATGAGGAAGGGAGCCCCGTGCCCGACCCGGCCCTCGTCGTCGCCGCCGCGCTGGTGCACCGCGGGCGCGTGCTGGCCGCCCGCCGCACCCGACCCGCGGCGGCTGCGGGCTGGTGGGAGCTGCCCGGCGGCAAGGTCGAGGTAGGGGAGACGCCGCAGCACGCGGCTGCGCGCGAGGTCGCCGAGGAGCTGGGCTGCACGGTGCGTCCGGTCAGGGTCCTCGACGGAGCACAGCCCCTGGGGTACGGCGGCCTGCTGCGTGTCGTCGTGGTCCGGCTCGTCGACGGCGAGCCGGTGCCGCGCGAGCACGACGCGGTGTGGTGGCTCGGGCCGGAGGATCTCGACCGGGTCCGCTGGCTGCCGGCGGACCGCCCGTTCCTGCCCCAGGTGCACGAGATCCTCGAGCGCCCGTGAAACGGGTGACGCGGGACGGTCGGCGCGGCCACCTATCCTGTGCGCCATGGACCAGCGGCTGATGCTCGTGCACGCGCACCCCGACGACGAGACCATCACCACCGGTGCCACGATGGCCCGCTACGTCGCCGAGGGCCGCGGAGTCACGCTGGTGACGTGCACCCTGGGGGAGGAGGGCGAGGTGCTGGTGCCCGACCTCGGTCACCTCGCCTCCGACCGGGAGGACGGCCTCGGCCAGCACCGGATCGGCGAGCTCGCAGCGGCGATGAAGACCCTCGGCGTCACCGACCATCGCTACCTCGGCGGCCCCGGGCGCTACCGCGACTCCGGCATGGCCTGGGACGAGACCGGCCACGCCACCGCGCTGCCCACGGTCCGCGACGACACGTTCTGGAAGGCCGACCTGCTCGAGGCCGCCGCGCTGCTGGTCGAGATCATCCGGGAGGTCCGGCCCCAGGTGCTGGTCACCTACGACGAGTTCGGCGACTACGGCCACCCCGACCACATCCAGGCTCACCGAGTCGCTACGTACGCCGTGGCGCTGGCGGCCGCCGCGTCGTACCGGCCCGACCTCGGCCCCGGGTGGGACGTGGCCAAGGTCTACTGGCTCAGCAGGTCCGCGTCGCAGTACCGCGAAGGCATGAAGGTCATGGCCGAGCGGGGCATCGAGAACCCCTTCAAGGACTTCGACGCCGACCATCTGCCCCGGTTCTTCGTCGAGGACGAGCAGATCGCGGCATGCGTCGACGCGTCGGACTACGCCGACACCAAGATGGACGCGCTGAAGGCGCACGCCACACAGGTGCTGGTCGACGGCCCCTTCTTCGCGCTCTCGAACCAGCTGGGCAACCAGATCTGGGGCCTGGAGGTCTACCGCCTGGCCAAGGGCCGGAAGGGGCCGACGGACGAGCGTGGCTGGGAGTCCGACCTCTTCGCCGGCCTGTGAGGTCAGGTCCGGTTGCTGAGGACGACGGAGGCGGCCAGCGGCGGCCGCGTGGTGCGGTGGACGCTGCTCGGCGTGGTGGTGCTGCTGGCCGGGGTGTACGTCGCTGCGTACCTGCTCACCGCCGACCGGATCGCTCGCGGCACCACGGTCGCGGGCGTCGGCGTCGGCGGTCTCACGCCGGACGCCGCCGAACGGCTGCTCGACGACCGCCTCGCCGCGCGGACGTCGGCGCCGGTCGAGGTGTCCGCGGACGGCCGGCGGGCGGCGGTCGAGCCGGATGCGGCCGGCCTCCGGGTCGACGTGACCGCGTCAGTGGCGCAGGCGCCGGCCGGCCGGAGCTGGGACCCCCGCGACATGTGGGCCTACGTCGCCGGCGGGCAGGACCTCGACCCGGTGGTCACGGTGGACGCCGTCAGGTTCGACGCCGCGCTCGCGCGGTTCGCCGCCAGGGTCGCCCGCCCTGCCGTCGAAGGCACGGTGACGTTCCGCCGGTCCGGCCCGCGGGCGGTCTACCCCCGAGACGGCGTGCAGCTGGACCTCGACGCGGCCCGGCGGGCGGTCCTGGCGGCGTACCCGGTCGCCGACGCCGGCGCCGTCGTCGCACTGCCCACGCGGACGGAGCCGCCGAGGGTGTCCCACGCCGAGGTGAGCCGGGCCATGAAGGAGTTCGCCGACCCGGCCATGTCCGCGCCGGTGGTGTTCGTGATCGGT
>JBIOYO010000161.1:0-4564 GCA_044870175.1 Nocardioidaceae bacterium
CCGCTGGAATCGGTGAACGTCGACGCGCAGGAGTGGGCGCGGGCACAGGGCTGAGGCGGTCCTACACTCGCCATGGCGGTTTCCTCGTCCGTACAGGAGCGCACCCGTGGATCTGCTCGACATCGCCCGCTGGCAGTTCGGGATCATCACCGTCTACCACTTCCTGTTCGTCCCCGTGACGATCGGCCTCTCGGCGGTCGTCGCGGTGTTTGAGACGGCCTGGGTGCGCAGCCGCAACGAGCAGTGGCTTCGCCTGACCAAGTTCTTCGGCACGCTGTTCTTGATCAACTTCGCCATCGGCGTCGTCACCGGGATCGTGCAGGAGTTCCAGTTCGGCATGAACTGGAGCGACTACTCGCGCTTCGTCGGGGACATCTTCGGCGCGCCGCTGGCCATCGAGGGCCTCGCCGCGTTCTTCCTCGAGTCCACGTTCCTCGGGCTGTGGATCTTCGGCTGGGACCGGCTGCCCGCGGCGCTGCACGCGGCCTGCATGTGGGTGGTCCACATCGGGACCGTGCTGTCGGCGTACTTCATCCTGGCCGCGAACTCGTGGATGCAGCACCCGGTCGGCTACGAGTTCAACCCTGACACCGGGCGGGCCGAGCTGCACGACTTCGTCGCCGTGCTGTTCAACAAGGTGCAGATGGTCACCTTCCCGCACACCGTGACCGCGGCGTACATGACCGGCGGCGCGTTCGTGGTCGCGGTCGCGTTCTGGCACCACCGCCGTGCCAGCACGCCCGAGGCCGACCGGCCGATGTTCCTCAAGGCGATCCGGGTCGGTGCCTGGGTGACGCTCGTGGCGGCGCTCGGCGTCGCGTTCAGCGGTGACATGCAGGGCAAGGTCATGACCGAGGTCCAACCCATGAAGATGGCCGCCGCCGAGGCGTTGTGGGACACCGAGCAGCCTGCCGACTTCTCGATCTTCACGATCGGCTCGCTGGACGGCTCGGAGGAGGTCTTCAGCATCAAGATCCCGCACCTGCTGTCCTTCCTGGCGACCGGCACCTGGGACGGCGAGGTGCAGGGGATCAACCAGCTGCGCGAGCAGTACCAGCAGGAGTACGGCCAGGACCCGGGCGCGGCGTACTACTCACCGGGCGACTACACGCCGGTCCTCCCGGTGACCTACTGGACCTTCCGGCTCATGATCGGGCTCGGGGTCCTGACCGCCCTGTTCTCCGCGTTGGTGCTGTGGGCCACCCGCAAGGGTCGGGTGCCGACTGGGCGGTGGTGGGTCTGGCTCGCCATCGCCCTGCCGCTGCTGCCCGTCGCCGCCAACAGCGCCGGCTGGATCTTCACCGAGATGGGTCGCCAGCCGTGGACGGTGTTCGGCCTCATGACCACCGCCAACGCCGTGTCCCCAGGCGTCAGCGTGACCGAAGGGCTGATCTCGGTGATCTCGTTGACCCTGCTCTACCTGGTGCTCGCGATCGTCGAGGTCAAGCTCATGCTCACCTACATCGCCAAGGGCCCGCCCGACCCGGAGACGGCGCTCGAGGGGCTCGAGCGCGACCCGGACCGCCCCTTCGCCCACGCCTACTGACCCGCACCGACCAGACAGCGACCTGACGGGAGACGACGGCCATGGAGCTCACCACCCTCTGGTTCTGCATCATCGCGGTGCTGTGGATCGGCTACTTCACCCTGGAGGGCTTCGACTTCGGGGTCGGCATCCTGCTTCCGTTCCTGGCCAAGAGCGACACCGAGCGCCGGGTGATGATCAACACCATCGGACCGGTGTGGGACGGCAACGAGGTGTGGGTGCTGGTGGCCGGGGGCGCGACCTTCGCCGCGTTCCCCGAGTGGTACGCCACGCTGTTCAGCGGGTTCTACCTGCCGCTGCTGGTGATCCTCCTCGCGCTCATCGTGCGCGGCCTGGCCTTCGAGTACCGCGCGAAGCGCGACGACGACGGCTGGCGGCGCAGCTGGGACTCGGCGATCTTCTTCGGGTCGCTGGTGCCGGCGGTGCTGTGGGGGGTGGCGTTCGCGAACATCGTCCGCGGCGTGGAGATCGACGCCGACCTGGAGTTCGTCGGCAGCGTGTTCGACCTGCTCAACCCCTACGCGCTGCTCGGCGGCCTCACCACGCTGTCCCTGTTCCTGACCCACGGCGCGATGTTCGTCGCGCTGAAGACCGACGGCGCGATCCGCGTCGACGCCCGCAACCTGGCCGTCAAGCTCGGGCTGGCCACGGCAGTCATCGCGGTGGTCTTCCTGACCTGGACCCAGATCGACGTCGGCAGCACCGGCTCGGCGGTCCTGTTCGTGCTCGCGGCTGTGAGCCTCGTGACCGGCATCTACGCGCTGACCCAGCAGCGGGAGGGCTGGGCCTTCACCGGCACGTTCCTCACCATCGCCCTCGCCGTCGCGGGGCTGTTCTTCGCGCTGTTCCCAGACGTGATGCCCACGACGCTGGCCGACGGGCAGAGCCTGACCACGACGAACGCGTCAGCCACCGACTACACGCTGAAGATCATGACCATCGTGGCGTTCGTGTTCACCCCGGTCGTGCTGCTCTACCAGGGCTGGACGTACTGGGTCTTCCGCCAGCGGATCAGCGTGCGGCACATCCCCGGTGGGTCGTCGCTGCCCGGGCGCGACGAGGCGCCCGCGACGTGGGGCCGGCCCGGCCCTGCGTCCCCCTGAGGCCGGCTCCGGCACCGACCCCGTGACACCGACCCCGTGAGCCCGGCCCAGTGAGACCCACCGACCCCCGGCTGCTGGCCCGGCTCCGCCCTGCCCGCGGACCGCTCGCCGGGCTGCTGACGGCCGGGGTCGTCGTCGGCGCCCTCGTGGTGGCCCAGGCCTTCGCCGTCGCGTCGCTGGTCACAAGGCTGGTCGCCGGCACCGACCTGCGCGCGGCGGCGGTCGCCGTCGCCTGCGTCGCCATGCTCCGGGCGGCGGCCGGCTGGGTCGGGGACCACCTCGCCGCCCGAGCGGCGGCGGCCGTCGGCCACGACCTGCGCCGCCGGGTCGTCGAGGCGGCGCTCGACCCGCGGCAACCCGGGTCGGCACGGGCCAGCGGCGACCTCGCGCTCCTCGCCACCCGCGGCGTCTCGGCCGCCGAGCCCTACCTCACCCGCTACGTCCCGGCGCTGGTGCTGGCCGCGGTGCTGCCGCCGCTGGCCCTGGCGGCCATGGCGACGCAGGACCTCCTCGCCGCCGCCGTCGTGGGCGTCACGCTGCCTCTCGTGCCGCTCTTCGGGGTGCTGGTCGGGACCGCCACCCGCGACCGGGCCCAGGGACAGTGGCGGGTCCTGGCCTCGCTCGCCGGGCACTTCGTCGACGTGGTCCGCGGCCTTCCGACGCTGGTGGCCTACCGGCGCGCCGGCGCCCAGGCCGCCGCCATCCGCGAGGTCACCAACCGGTACCGGCGGGCCACCGCGGCGACCCTGCGCGTGGCCTTCGCGTCCTCCGCCGTCCTCGAGCTGGTGTCGACCCTGTCGGTGGCGCTGGTCGCCGTGGTGGTGGGGCTGCGGCTCGCCCATGGCGACCTGGACCTCGGTACGGCGCTGGTGGTGCTGCTCCTGGCGCCGGAGGCCTACTGGCCGTTGCGGCGGGTCGGCGCGGAGTTCCACGCGGCGGCCGAGGGGGTCGCGACGTTCGGGGACGTGAGCGCCCTGCTCGACGAGCGCGTCCCGGCCGAGGAGCCGGATGCCCCGGCCGCCGGCGACATCGAGCTGACCGACCTCACGGTGACCTATCCCGGCCGGACCGTGCCCGCGGTCGACCGGCTGACCGCGACCCTGCCGAGCCGCGGAGCCACCGTCCTGGTGGGCCCGTCGGGCGCGGGGAAGTCCACGGTGCTCGCCGCGCTGCTCGGTCAGGTGCCGGTCACCGGGGGGCTGCTCACCGCGGGCGGCCGCCGGTTCGGCGGGGCGTCCTGGCGCGCCCAGGTGGCCTGGCTGCCGCAGCGACCGGTCTTCCTCGCCGGGACCGTCGCGGACAACCTCAGGCTGGCGTGTCCCGGTGCCAGTGAGGACGACCTGTGGCGCGTGCTGCGCACCGTGCACCTCGCCGACCGGGTGGCGGCGCTCCCGGGTGGCCTGCACGCGGACCTCGGTGAGGACGCGACAGTCCTGTCCGCCGGCGAGCGGGCCCGGCTGGCACTGGCCCGCGTGGTGCTCGCCGACCGCCCCTGGCTGCTCCTGGACGAGCCGAGCGCCCACCTGGACGCTGCGACGGAACGCGTGCTGGCCGAAGTGCTGGTCCAGCTGTCCGGCAGCCGAGGCGTGGTCGTCGTGGCGCACCGCCCCGGGCTGGCCGAGATCGCCGACCGGGTGGTGAGGCTGCCCGCCCCGGCCCCGGCCCCGGAGCCCGCCGGCGCGACGGCAGCACCGGCAGCACCGGTCGCACAGGCAGCACCGTTCGGACCCGCGGCACCGGTCGCACCGGCGGCACCGGTTGCGCGCTCCGAGCCGTGGGCAGCTGAGACATCCGCCCGGACACCGGCAGCCGAGGCCCCCGGTGACGCGGGCCGGCCCCGGCGGCGGCTCGCGGTCGCCGCCCTGCTCGGTGCCGGCGCCTCGGCGTCGGGCGTCGCGCTCACCACCACCGCCGG
>JBIOYO010000162.1:0-4615 GCA_044870175.1 Nocardioidaceae bacterium
CTGCTGCGGCAGCCCGACTATGCAGCTGGCTGGGACAAGCTCGCGAGGGAAGGCGCGAACGGCTCGACGGCTGATCTCTTCCGCGACCCACGCTATGAGACCAGGCTCGGCTTCCTCTACTTGGTTCAGACCGATATGCGGCGGGTCCTTGGCTTGATCGCCACCCCCCAACGTCCGGTCGTGGTCTTCGTCGACGACCTCGACCGGTGCTCGCCGGGGGTCGTGTCCCAGGTCATCGAGGCAATCAACCTGTTTCTCGCAGGGCAGTTCCCCAACTGTGTGTTCGTTATCGCCATGGAGCCCGAAATGGTGGCCGCTCATGTCGAGGTGGCCTACCAGCCGCTTGTCGCTGCGCTCGCCGAGCACGACTACTGGGGAGACTCCGGGACACTCGGCTGGAAGTTCCTTGACAAGATCATCCAACTGCCCTTGACCCTGCCCTCATGTTGACCGTCGTTTCGGATGACGACGT
Organism: Nocardioidaceae bacterium; assembly: GCA_044870175.1. Classification (GTDB taxonomy): domain Bacteria; phylum Actinomycetota; class Actinomycetes; order Propionibacteriales; family Nocardioidaceae; genus JBIOUF01. Next base: position 473 of record JBIOYO010000162.1, read on the forward strand.
AGCGGTCGGTTGTCGTCGTTGAGGTTGCCGAGGTCGGTTGTGCTTGCCGGTGGTTGGTGGTCGGCGCCGTCACTGTGACGAGTGGTATGGAGAATCCCCGCGGACGGAATCGACGACGGCCCTCCCGCCGTATGTCCTGGTAGACCGCTGCGGGAGGGCCGTGTGGGATGCGCGGAGGCATCGTGGTCACGGTAGAGGGCGATCAGGTTCGGGTCGAGTCGCGGCTGGTGGCCGGGGAGGTCGACTGCCCGGCGTGCCGGGAGGAGCTGCGCCCGTGGGGGTGGGCGCGTCCGCGTCGGGTGCATGGGATCGGTGGGGTGGTGCGGCCCCGGCGGGGCAGGTGCTCGGGGTGTCTGGTCACCCATGTGCTGTTGCCGGTGACGGTGCTGGCGCGGCGGGGGTACGCAACCGAGGTGATCGGCGCGGCGCTGCTGGCCCGCGCCGGGGGTGTCGGCCACCGCCCGATCGCCGGCCGGCTCGGGGTCCCGGCGTCGACGGTACGGGGGTGGCTGCGGGTGATGGCCACCCGGCTGGAGTCGACTCGGTTGTTCTTGTGGCAGGTGGCTGCCCGGGCCGGGGTGGACCGGCCGGTGCCCACCGCGCTGGGCTCGCCGTGGCGGGACCTGTTGGCCGCGTTGGGTGCGGCGAGGGCGGCGGTGACCGACCGGTTCGGCAGGGTTGGGGTGCTCGGCGCGGTGACGGCCTGGCAGGTCGCCGCGGCGTGCTCGGGTGGTCGGCTGCTCGCCCCGGGTTGGCCGCCACCGAGGCCGGTGGCCGCCGGCAACACCACTCGCCCCTGACGCTCGTGGTGGATCCGCGGAATCCTCGCCGGGTTGCTGCCCGGCCGGTCCTGGCCGGGTTTTCCCTTGTCGAATTGAGGTTTCTCTTCCGTGAGCACACCCGAGCAGGACGACCTCCGGCGGCGGCAGCGAGCCCAGCAGGTGGCGTTGTTCCGCTACCAGCTGATCTGTCCCGCGCTGGACCCGGAGCTGTCGACCAAGGCGCGTGGCCGGGTCGTCCGCGCGCTGGCGGCCCGCACTCATGCCGGCCCGTTCGGCGGGCAGCAGTCGTTCTCCCGACACACCTTGGACCGGTGGATCCGCCGCTATCGGGCCGGCGGGTTCGACGCGTTGGTGCCCTCGACCCGTCAGCCCGGCTCCCGGATCGACACCTCGGTGCTGGAGCTGGCGGTGGCGTTGAAGCGGGAGAACCCGGCTCGCACCGCCGCGCAGGTGGCGCGGATCCTGCGTGCCTCGGGCGGCTGGTCGCCATCTGAGTCGACGCTGCTGCGGCTGTTCCACCGCCGCGACCTGGCCGGCCCGGCCGCCGGCCAGGGCGGTGAGGTCTTCGGCCGGTTCGAGGCCTCCGCACCGAATGAGCGGTGGGTCGGGGATGCGTTGCACGGCCCCAAGGTCGGCGGCCGCAAGACCTACCTCTTCGCGTTCCTCGACGACCATTCCCGCCTCGTGGTCGGGCACCGGTTCGGGTTCGCCGAGGACACCGTCCGGCTGGCCGCCGCCATGGAGCCGGCGCTGGCCTCACGTGGGGTGCCCGGCTCCTGTTATGTCGACAACGGCTCGGCCTACGTCGACGCGTGGCTGCTGCGGGCCTGCGGCAAGCTCGGCATCCGGCTGGTCCACTCCACCCCGCATCGACCCCAAGGACGCGGGAAGATCGAACGCCTGTTCCGGACCGTGCGGGAGCAGTTCCTCGTTGAGGTCGCCGACACCACCGCCGTCGACCTGGCCGAGCGGCAGCTCACCCACACAACGGCGCTGCTGGAGCTCAACGCCCTGTTCACCGCCTGGGTCGAGAGCGTCTACCACCACCAGACCCATTCCGAGACCGGACAGACCCCGCTGGCCCGATGGAACGACGGCTGGCAGGGGCTCGGGCACGGGCCGACCATGGCCTCGACCGACGCGTTGACCGAGGCGTTCTTGTGGTCCGAACAACGCACCGTGACCAAGACCGCGACCGTCTCGTTGCACGGCAACACCTACCAGGTCCCCGCCGCGCTGGCCGGCCGGAAGGTCGAGCTGGTGTTCTCCCCGTTCAACCTCGAATCCATCGAGGTCCGCCACCGCGGGCACAGCTACGGGCCGGCGGTGCCGCATGTCATCACCCGGCACACCCACCCCAAGGCCCGTCCCGAAACGGTCGAGCAGACCCCGGCGCCGGCCACCGGGATCGCCTACCTACACATGGTCGCCGACGCCCACCAGCAGCAGCTGATCGAGGAGGACCGGATCGGATTCCACGCCCTCTACTCAGCGCCGGACCCAGCGTCGGACGCGAGTGGCCTCGACCAGCTTCCCCACGCCAGCCCAGACCCCGAGCACAGCAGCGCCGGACAGGATCCCAGGCACGATCCCGAGCAGCTGTCCATCGACGACTTCCTGACCGACCTGCCCGAGACCACCACCGCCGATGCGATCCCCGGCACGGTCCCCGGCGCGCAGCGACAGGAGGTCGGTCGGTGAGCGTTCAGCGTCTCCAGTCGCACTGGGGCTTCACCAAGATGCCGTTCGGGCGTGGCCTGGCGCCCTCGATGCTGCACCGCCACGCCGGGCACAACGAGGCCGTGGCCAGGATCGGCTGGTGCATCGACCAGCACGCCCTCGGCGTGGTCACCGGCGAGGTCGGCGCCGGCAAGACCGTCGCGGTTCGCTCCGCCAGCGCAGCACTGGACACCTCCCGGCACGTGGTCATCTACCTGCCCAACCCCTCGGTCGGGGTCCGCGGAATGCTGCACCACATCGTCAGCGCCCTCGGACAAGTCCCCAGCTTCTACACCGCGACCCTGGTCCCCCAGGCCGCCGACGCGCTCGCCGCCGAACACGCCGAACGCGGCCGCACCCCGGTCGTGGTCTTCGATGAGGCACACCTGCTCGACAACGCCCAGCTCGAAGCCGTCCGGATGCTGTCCAACCACGACATGGACTCCGGCGCCCCGTTCGCCGCGCTCCTGGTCGGGCAACCCACTCTGCGACAACGACTCCGGCTCGGCGTGCTGGCCGCTCTGGACCAACGGATCTCGGTGCGCTACAACCTGGCCGGGATGACCGCGGCCGAGACCGGCGACTACATCACCCACCACCTCAAGATCGCCGGGCGCAGCGACACCCTGTTCAGCGCCGACGCGGTCACCCTGATCCACAACGCCTCCCGCGGCTACCCACGAGCGGTGAACAACATCGCCCTCAACGCCCTCACCGCGGCATTCGCCCGCGACAGCTCGATCGTCGACGAGAAGGCCGCCCGGATCGCCATCTCCGAAACCGGCGCCGACTAACCCGGCCGCGTCACCACGCCGACCAAGGCCCCAACCCGCCGACCAACGGCCCCGCCCGCCACCAGCGGACGGGGCCGTCCCACACCTGATCCTCGGCAACACCAATGACGGCATCATCGGCAAGATGAACGACGGACAACACCCTCATTACGGAGTGAGCTCGCCGACAACTTCCTCGGTGTTTCGCTCGCCACGCGGGGACGGGGGGTGCCCCGCCAGGCGGACGCACCGCTCGACGAAGCTCAGGTGGCAGAGATCGAGCGCTCGATCCAGCAGCAGGCACCGACTCTAGAGGGCATTTCCCAAGCGGCCTCGGTGGCCCAGGAGAGGGTGGCTGGCACGTCGCCTGACCAGACGCGATTCGCTCCTGAGACCAAGGAGGCCATCCGTCGAGAACTAAAGCGGCGCCTTCGTCCTGAGGACCCAGAGGTACAGGAGATCGTGAAGGGGGTCGCCGGGCGCCTAAGCCGCAATCCGCGCGAGATCAAGCGGTTCGTCAACGTGTTCCGCTTCTACGCAGTCATCCGCCAGGAGCGCGAGGCTGCCGGCTTCGCGGTGCCGGATACTCTCGCGGAGGTAGCGAAGCTCGCCGTGCTGGCTGTGCGCTGGCCGCACCTGCGCTCTGCACTCGGCAGGCAAGTGGGCAAGACCGATCGAGATACACTCCTCACCATGCTGGAGGAACCCCTCCGCGAGCTTCCGGACGATGCAGATACCGCCACCCGCATCTCGGCACTCAAAAAGGCGCTCGACAAAGGACTGCTCCCCGAGGCTCTCTGTACGGAGGTCGCAGCGTCCGAGGACCTCTGCCTTTTCCTCAGTGCTCCCCCGGCGATTGGCACCGCCGC
>JBIOYO010000163.1:0-2110 GCA_044870175.1 Nocardioidaceae bacterium
CCTGGTCGGTGAAGTGGTCGTAGAGGGCGTCGTAGGCCATCGAGTCGACCAGCGGTACGTCGCCGTACTTGAAGCCCTCCCGGGAGCCCTGCAGCACGTGCGGGGCCCGGGTCATCGACTCCATCCCGCCGGCGACGACGATCTCGTGCTCACCGGCGCGGACCAGCTGGTCGGCCAGGGCGATGGCGTTGATGCCGGACAGGCAGACCTTGTTGATGGTGAGCGACGGGACCGTCATCGGGATCCCGGCCTTGACCGCGGCCTGTCGTGCGGTGATCTGGCCCGTCCCGGCCTGGATCACGTGGCCCAGGACCACGTAGTCGACCTGGTCGCCGCTGACGCCGGCGCGCTCCAGGGCGGCCTTGACGGCGACCCCGCCGAGCTCGGCGGCGCTCAGGTCTTTCAGGCCTCCCAGCAGCCGGCCGACCGGGGTGCGCGCCCCGGCGACGATGACCGAACCGGACCTGCTGTCGGACGTGTTCTCAGGCATGGCGCCTCCTGCGGCCGTCGAAGGATCGCACCATACCTACTCGTAGGTAGTCCTGGGGAGGGGCGAGCTCCCTCCTGCCGTGTCGGACGGGTCACACTGGCTCGTCCGGGGCGTGCCCCGGGGCCACGATGGCCCCATGACCGCCGCCGCGCCCGGGCTGCCGGAACATCTCTTCCTCGCCATCGACCACGTCGGCGTCGCGGTCCCGGACCTCGATGAGGCGGTGGCGTACTACGAGCGCACGTTCGGCATGCGCGTCCGGCACCAGGAGACCAACACCGAGCAGGGCGTGCGGGAGGCGATGGTCGGGGTCGGCGACAGCGACCAGTGCATCCAGCTGCTGGCGCCCTTGGACTCCACCTCGACCATCGCGAAGTTCCTGGACCGCTCCGGGCCCGGGATGCAGCAGCTGGCCTACCGGGTCGCCGACGTCGAGCACGTGGCCGCGGTGCTCCGGGAGCGCGGCGTACGCCTGCTGTACGACGCACCGCGGCGTGGCACCTCCGGCTCGCGGGTGAACTTCATCCACCCCAAGGATGCCGGCGGGGTCCTGGTCGAGCTGGTCGAGCCCGCGTCCGGCGCTGGCCGGCGAGAGGACGAACGACCCCTATGACCTACCCCACATCCCCGTAGCCGCGGCGGTTACCCACGGGTAGGGTACGCCTCAGGCCACACCTGAGGGAGCTCCCGTGCAGAAGATCCTCGACGCCATCCTCGCCGACGCCCCGGCGGCCGACATCGCCGCGCTGCCGCTGCCGGAGTCCTATCGCGCGGTGACGGTGCACAAGGACGAGGCGGACATGTTCACCGGCCAGCCGACGCGGGAGAAGGACCCCCGCAAGTCGCTGCACGTCGACGACGTGCCGCTGCCCGAGCTGGGCCCCGGGGAGGCGTTCGTCGCGGTGATGGCCAGCGCCATCAACTACAACACCGTGTGGACCTCGATCTTCGAGCCGCTGCCGACGTTCGGCTTCCTGGAGCGCTACGGCCGCATCTCCCCGCTGGCCAAGCGCCACGACCTCCCGTACCACATCGTCGGCTCCGACCTCTCCGGCGTCGTGCTGGCCACCGGCCCCGGCGTGCACACGTGGCATGCCGGCGACAAGGTGGTGGCGCACTGCCTGTCGGTGGAGCTGGAGAGCCCCGACGGCCACGACGACACCATGCTCGACCCCGAGCAGCGGATCTGGGGCTTCGAGACCAACTTCGGTGGGCTCGCGCAGGTTGCCCTGGTCAAGGCCAACCAGCTCATGCCCAAGCCCGCCCACCTGACCTGGGAGGAGGCCGCCTCGCCGGGGCTGGTCAACTCCACGGCGTACCGGCAGCTGGTCAGCCACCACGGCGCCAACATGAAGCAGGGCGACAACGTGCTGATCTGGGGTGCCAGCGGCGGGCTGGGCGGGTTCGCCACGCAGTACGCCCTCAACGGCGGCGCCGTCCCGGTGTGCGTGGTGTCCAGCGAGGAGAAGGCCGAGATCTGCCACCGGATGGGGGCCGAGCTCGTGGTCAACCGGGCGGCGGAGGGGTTCCGGTTCTGGAAGGACGAGCAGACCCAGGACCCCAGGGAGTGGCGCCGCTTCGGGGCCCGGATCCGCGAGCTCACCGGCGGGGAGGACGTCG
>JBIOYO010000164.1:0-2530 GCA_044870175.1 Nocardioidaceae bacterium
TCCACGACCTTCTTCGAGCCGTTGGTGGGATCCCAGATTCCGAAGCTGTCGGGGATCCAGTCATCCGGAGTGTCGTCGGGGATGTCGTAGCCGTAGACGATCAGGTAGTGCAGCTGGGTGCCCATGACCACCAGTCCCTGCCCGGTGAGCGCGGCGGCGACCTCGCCCAGCACATCGGGGTCCGTGCTTGCCTTCTTGTCCACCTGCTGCAGTCCGTCGAGATCGACCGCGCCCCACACCCTGCCGAGCAGGTCCCACGCGCCCGTGCCCCAGTCCACGTCGTCGTAGGCGATCGGGCCATCAGCGTCGAAGCGGCCGATCGCGGCGAGGTACTTGTCGACATCGGCGCCGCGCGACCCTCCCAGCGTGGCTGCCCCACCACCCCAGCCGAAGACCCTCTCGCAGAAGTCGTGGGCGATCTCTCCCTGCGAACGGTCCTCACCCAGCAAGGACCCCCGCACGGCTCGGGTCACCGCGGCGAAGCACCAGGAGCCCTTGAACTGCTCTGTCTCCCAGCCATCCGGGTCGTGCGGTTGAAACCACATGACACACGCTCCTCTCACCCACCCTGGACCCCAGACTGTAGGTGGCGTGGCGGGAGCCGCGGGTTCCCTTTGGGGACGCCCGGGGGGCAGAAAGGAGCGCCGACACGACGTCCTGGGCCCTATCATCCGTGTCGTGCTAGCACGGTGGGCGCCGTGTCCGCGCTATGCGCAGTAGCACTCCCGATGCCCTGACCAGCTAGCTGGACTCAAGGGTCTCAACCCTTCCGAGTGGACGAATGGTTCTTCGCCGCCCGCGCCTTCACCGTCTCCACGGGCAGTCGCGGTATTGATCGCATGCGGGTCGCGGTCTGCTGGCGCGGGGGATCAATCGGGTGCTCCGCACATACGACGCCGCGCCGCCGCCCCAACCTTGGACCGCTGACTTCAGTAGCGGCTTCTCAGGTCGGGCGACTGCAGGCGAAGCAACAACTTCGGCGTCTCCGCGTTCGTCTCGGACGGCAGGACGTGCGTTGGTGTGGTTGGCACGAATGCCTGCCGCCATGCGCAGGTCCACACCGTTGCGCGGCCTTCGCGGTCCGCGGTCGGATCGCTGGAGCCGGCGACCTTCACCGGGAACGTCGCGCTGATGAAGTGCGCGTTGGTGCGGTCGCGGTAGTCGCCCGACAGCGGCAGGAGGGTGCGCGGCAGCTCCCCGGGCGACCCGTGGGTGAGGAAGATGTGCTCCGTCGGGTCTTCGCGGTAGTTTGCGACGCCCACGACAGCACCGCGCCCATTGGTGCCCAGCGCGACGGAGAAGTCGCCGCCGGCGAGGAAGCCCAGTCCGCGTTCGTGGCTGTTGTGCCAGAGGGTCGCCTCGAACCCGACGCGCTCACATCCGCCATACACGCGGCGGGCATTGTCGATCACGTTGGCCTGGCCGGGATGGTCGGCCGCGCCGAGAGCGTGGTGAGTGCCGTTCGCCTTCCACAGCCATGGACGCTGGGTCATGGCGGAGTAGGCCGCGCCGACGACGTCCCCGGCGTCATTGATGCCTTGGGCATACGCCCCCAGGTACCCGCTGGGCAGGGCCAAAGGGTGGATCTTCCCGTGCCGCCAGACGACGGCTCGCTGCGTGCCGCCGCGACCTACCGCTGAGCCGGCGATGTCGCCGTGGGCGTTGATGCGCCGCAGGGAGGTGGAGCCGCCCAGGGTCGGCAGCTCGGTGAGGTGACCGTTCCGCCAGATGAAGGCGCGCTGGTCGCCTCCGTCCTTCTGAGTGCCGACGATGACTCCGGCGTCGTTGATGTCCAGCGCGATGGCGGGGGAGATCGCTCCGATGTCGACCGGAGTGCGGCCGCGCCATCGGACCGCCTTGCCGGCTCCCTGGGGTGTCTCGGAATAGCCGACGAACTGGCCCGCGCGGTTGCCGGCGAGGATCCGGGTGAACTGTCCTCCCAGGGAGCCGTAGTCCAGAATCCGGGGACGACAAGCACTGCCATGCTCGGCGTGGGCGGTCAGCGGTTGCGTCCGTGGAGAGGCGTGTGGCACTGCGCCGATCTGCGAAGCGACGAGAACGCCCGCCACCACCAAGAAGGTCCGACTTCCGTGCATGGTCCCTCCTCCGTCACCAGGTGTGACACCACCGTGGCCCCACCCTGGCCACGGGTGGTCGCAGCCTGGTCGCGTGGCGGTCGCGGCGGGCCGGACCCGGGCAGCCGGAGGGCTCAGGCGCAGGTGGGACGCAGCGCACGCCCCGGGCGGATGATCGCGGACTCCTCCGGGGTCAGGTCCCGGTTGGCAGCCGCGCACGCGGCGCGCACCCACGCCTCCGGACGGACGTCGATGTGGGTCTGGGTGCGGTCCTCGTAGCTGACCCGGAGCACCTTGGAGTCCTGGTCGAAGGAGAGGTACCCCCAACCTCGGTCGTCGAGGAGCGGTTGACCGAAAGGTCGCCACGTCTCCGCGTCCCACAGCGTGACGTCGCCGTCGCTTCCCATGGTGGCGGCGGTCCGTCCGTCGGGGGACACCTCGACGTCGGTGACGTA
>JBIOYO010000165.1:0-4567 GCA_044870175.1 Nocardioidaceae bacterium
CCACCGGCGCTCGTCAGCCACCCGCTGTTCGGCGGCTTCGACGTTGGGCTCGGTGTCGGTCGCACGTTCCTCGGGCCGCAGTTCCGCATCGTCGCGCCGTCGCGCTTCGGCTACCTCGGCTCCAGCTTGCCGAGGGCAGCGCTGCCCGCCGACCAGGCGGACGCGTTCGCCGCCGTGCTCGACACGCTCGGCCTGGACCGGGTGGTCGTCCTCGGCTACTCGGCGGGCGGGCCGTCGGTCATCCAGCTCGCGCTGCGTCACCCCGACCGGGTCTCGGCGCTGGTGCTGGTGGCCTCGGCGCTGCCCGGCAAGGCCGGCAGCCCGCCCAAGCCCGTCGCGCGACTCCTGTTCGGCTCCGACCGGGTCTTCTGGCTCCTCGGCAGAGTCGGACCGAGCCTGACGGCCCGGATCCTCGGCATGCCCAAGCGCTTCCGCCCGGTCGGGCCCCAGCGGGCCGCGATCGAGGAGGCGTGGCGGAGCCTGTTCCCCCTCGCGCCGCGCAAGCAGGGGGTGCTCCACGACCTCTACGTCTCCAACCCGGACGTGCAGGGCTACCCGCTGGAGCAGGTCACCGTGCCGACGCTGATCCTCAACGCCCGCGACGACGCGATGTCCGCGTACGGCAACGCCGAGCGCGCGGCGCGGCGCGTCCAGGGCTCCCATCTGGTGTCCTTCGACCATGGCGGTCACCTGCTGCTCGACGACGAGGAGGCGGTACGCCGATCCGTAGCGGAGTTCGTGCGGGCGGCGGCGGGCTCCGCCAGCGACCACTGACGGCCCGTACCGTCGCCAGCGGGTTGCCCGCATCGCGACGGAGCGGTCGCTGTCACGACGCACCTGGCGTCCTGCGCCCGTGACGTTCTGCCGCTTCCTGTGATGGGTCTGGCGTGGGAGGCGGCGGACTCCCATGGTGCCATGGTGATCAGGCCCCCGCGGGCGGCAGGTCAGGCCCGGTGACGGGGAAGCGTGAGGACGAACTGGGCGCCCGGGAACCCGTCGTCTCGGCGGCGCACCCGCACCGAGCCATCGTGCGCAGTCGCGACGTCGGCCACCAGCGCCAGTCCCAACCCGTAGTGGCGACGCCCGGGGCCCGCTGGGGCCGCCGGGGCTGTTGGGCGGGCGGACGCGAACCGCTGGAAGATCCTCTCCCGGTCCTCGTCCGGCACGCCGGGCCCGTCGTCGGTCACCACGACCTCGACCCTGCGCCGGTGCGGGCGCACCTCGAGGCGCACGTGGGAGGAGGCATGGTCGAGCGCGTTGTCGATGAGGGAGGTGACCGCGCGGCGCAGCGCCGCCTCTGACACCGGCGCGACCGCCGGCGGCGCGGCTTCCACCGACACGGTCACGCCGCGTGACCCGGCGAGAGGTGCGGCCGCCGCCACGCAGGCGGCGACCATGGCTGACACGTCGACGGGGGTCCGAGGCTGCGGCGCCCCGGGGTCCACCGAGACCAGCAGGTCGTCGAGGAGCCGGGTCAGCGCCGCCGTGTCGGCCAAGACGCCGTCGAGGTCGCTTCTGAGGGCGTCCAGACGGGCCGCGTCGCTGCCGGCTGCGGATGTCGCCGCAAGCCGGCGGTTCAGCAGCTGGACCCGCGTGCTGAGCAGGGTCAGTGGCGTCCGCAGCTCGTGGCCGGCGTCGGCGACGAACCGGCGCTGCAGCTCCAGCGCCTCCGCCAGTGGGGTCAGCGCGCGGCGGGTGAGGAGGATGGCGACCCCGCCGGCCAGCAGCACGCCCAGGGTCGCGGAGACGACGAGCGCGCGGACCACCCGGGCGCTGGTCTCCTCGGCGGCGGTCCGGTCGAGGGCCACCTGGACGGCTCCGTTCCCGCGAGCAGAGGTGCGAACGAACCACGTGCCCGACGCCAGCTCGACCTCGCGCTGCCGGGGTCGCCGGTCGGCGAGCACCCGTGCCAGGTCGGGCTCGAACGGCAGCCCTGCAGGGGCGGGTGCGGAGACCGCCCTGCGGCCGGCGGAGACCCGGAGGGCCCAGAAGCCCGGCGGCACCTCACCGAGGTCGAGCTCGTCGGTCGCCGCTCGCAGCGTCCGCTCCGCGTCGTCGTTCTCCGCGCGCTCGTAGGCCACCAACGTCACCAGCAGCACGACGCCCAGCAGCAGCACGAGCAGGGCGGCGGTCTGGACGCCCAGCCGGCCGGCCCGCCGGCGGACGTCGGTCATCGGCCGCCGAGCCGGTAGCCGAGCCCGTGCACCGTCTCGACGACGGCACGGCCCAGCTTCCTGCGCAGGTAGTGCACGTAAGTGTCGACGACGCCTGGGTCCTCGGCACCAGGGAACGCGGTGCCGATCAGCTCATCGCGGCTGAAGACCCGGCGCGGGTGCCGGGCAAGGGCGCCCAGCAGAGCGGTCTCCCGGGCCGAGAGGGTCACCGCCGACCCGTCCCGCCGCCTGACGCAGCGGTGCTCCGTCTCCAGCCAGCCGTCCCGCACCGGCAGGCGCCCGAGCCTCGTCGAGCCGTCGCGGCGGCGGAGCAAGGCCCGGATCCGGGCCAGCAGCTCCTCGACGTCGAACGGTTTGCCCAAGTAGTCCTCCGCGCCCGCGTCCAGCCCCTCGACGCGGTCCCGCGGCAGCGCCAGAGCCGAGAGGACCAGCACCGGAGTGGCGACCCCCTGGGCGCGCAGCCGGGTCATCAGGTCCAGGCCTCCGATCGCCGGCAGTCCGCGGTCGAGCACGATCACGTCGTACTCCCGGGTGAGTCCGAGGTGCAACGCCCGCTGACCGTCGAGCGCGACATCGACGGCGTACCCCTCCGCCGTCAGCAGGTCCGACAGCAGCCCGGCCAGCACGGCGTCGTCCTCGACCATGAGCACGCGCCGTGGTCCCGTGTCGTCAGGGAGGTCCACGGCGACAGGATAGGAACTCAGTCGTCGGCTGCCGCGTGCGAGGCGTTCGCCGGGGCGACCTTGGCGCTCCACACCGCCTTCGCGCCCGAGTGCCCCACCAACGCCACCTGCACGAGGGTCCCGGCCGACGCGACCAGGCCCACCGCCAGGAGGGCGCCGCTCACGGCACGGCCGAGCTGCACCCGGTTGCGGCTGACCAGGTACGACGCGGCGGCCACCACCAGCATCCCGGCGCACCACCAGACCAGCATCTCCCCCAGCTCGGCGTGCCTCTCGACCAGCGACGACTCGCCCACAACCCGCTCGAGGCTCTCCCCCGTGCTCGTGGCCAGGGGCGCGAGCACCACGGCCGCGACCGCCAGCAGCAGGGGCAGGACTCCCGCCCAGCGCCGGAAGCGAGCGGACACCAACGTGGCGGCCAGCACCGCGGCGGCCGTGGGGACGACCACCACCGTGGCATGGACGACCAAGGGGTGCAGCGGCAGACCGAGGACGGTCTCGGGCATCAGTTCCTCCTCGAGCAGACTGGCGCCGAGCGGCGCCTCATCGTCGAGGATGGCGAGGGATTCTTGGAAGGTTCTTGGAGCCCTCGGCCCCGGACCCGGCCGCGGGGACGCGTAGACGCCGAACGCCCCGGCGGGTGCCCGCCGGGGCGTCGCTGTGCCGTCAAGAGCGGTGGAGCTGGCGGGAATCGAACCCGCGTCCTTCGGCGTGGTTCCAGGTCTTCTCCGGGTGCAGTCCGCCTGACGCTTTCTCGGCCCCGGTGCTCCGACGGACACGTCACCGGCAGGCTCAGTCGTATGAGAGTCCCGGTTCATCCCCTACGACGAGGGATGAACGGCAAGCCTCCTAGATGAGGCCAGGACCTGAGTCGGAGGCGTCCTCAGTCTGACCCGTTCACTCCCCGCCTCAGGCGGCGAGGGCGAACGTACTGCGCTTAGCGTTGGCAGTTATTGGTTCCCAGGGATCGTTCACGAGATGACCCTGGATCCTCGACCCGCTTCCCCTGGAACGAAACGTCCCAAGTCGAAACCGATCAGCCCCTCTTGAGTTGTCACTGCTGAGCAGTCTACCGGCTCCAACCGGCGTACGCCGGTGGCTATTCCCAACCCACGGACGGGGTCAGGCCGGTCACCCATCCGACGCTGCCCACGACGGTTCGCCGCCTCCCATGACGCGCCCGCCGTGGGAGGCGGCAAAGCGCCTGGATCCCATGGGAAACTGCTCACTCCATGCCCTTCGCGCGGCGGCCCACGGCGATCTCGGCCTCGCGGCGTGCGGTGCGCTCGGCGATCGCGTGCCGCTTGTCGTAGGTCTTCTTGCCGCGGGCCAGTCCGATCTCGACCTTCGCGCGGCCGTCCTTGAAGTAGAGCGCGAGGGGGACCAGGGTCAGCCCGCGCTCCCGGACCCGGGCGTCGATCTTGTCGATCTCGGCGCGATGCAGCAGGAGCTTGCGGCGGCGCCGCGGCGGGTGGTTGGTCCAGGTGCCCTCGGCGTAGACCGGGATGTGGACGCCGACCAGGTACGCCTCGCCGTCCTCGATCTCGGCGAACCCGTCGCTCAACGACAGCCGGCCGGCGCGCAGCGACTTCACCTCGGTGCCCTGCAGGACGACGCCGGCCTCGTAGGTGTCCTCGATGTGGTAGTCGTGCCGCGCCTTCTTGTTCGTGGCGACCACCCTGCGACCGCGCTCCTTGGCCATGCTGGCGA
>JBIOYO010000166.1:0-4848 GCA_044870175.1 Nocardioidaceae bacterium
GCGGTAGGCGTCGTCGACGGTGTGGGGGATGCCGTCGGCGTAGGCCACCTCGAGCCGGTAGTCGGGGGGCTCGGGTGCGTCCAGGACGCCGACCCACACGCCGGCCGCCTCGTGGGTGAGCGGCACCTTGATGTCGCCGTACACCACGCTCACGGTGGAGGCCAGCGGCTTCAGCGTCCGCACGGTGACCCGGCCCTCGTGGACGTGCGCTCCCAGGATCGAGTGGGGGTCCCCGTGACGCCCGTCCGCGAGCTGTTCCAGGATCGAGTAGTCGACCGGCTTGGGGTCGTTCTTGACCGGCTTGACCTGCTTGGCCATGGGTTGGACGCTCCTCAGCTCACGGTTGCTCACGGGTTCGGCACGGTGACGTGCACCACAGTAGTTGTGGTCGGCGGCGGCTCATCCGGAGAGCCGCCTGATCGCGGCGAGCGGGATGCCCACCCAGGCAGGGCGGTTGCGGGTCTCGTAGACGGCCTCGTAGACGGCCTTGTCCACCTCGTAGGCGCGCAGCAGCACCGCCGTGCCGTCGAGTCCGGTCTCCCGAGCCGACGTGTAGCCGTCGAGGAAGGCCGTGCGGTTGCGAGCGGCCCACTCCTCGGCGCGGGCGGCCGCCCGCTCGCGGTGCGCCTCCGAGCCCTCCACGCCCGCACCGCCCCCGCCGCCCGCGTGCGCGGCGTAGTCGAACGACCGCAGCATGCCGGCCACGTCACGCCAGGCAGAGTCCGGCCGCACCCGCTCGGCCAGCGGCTTGGCCGGCTCGCCCTCGAAGTCGACCAGCTTCCAGCCGCGTGCCGTGCGCAGCGTCTGGCCGAGGTGCAGGTCGCCGTGCACGCGCTGGGCCACCACCGTCTCCGACAGGCCGCGGACGGCGTCGTACGCCGACCGCAGCGCCGCCCGATGCCCGGCGAGCTGCGGCACGACCGTCACGGCGGCGTCCAGGCGCTGCGACATCTGGTCCGCGAGCACCGCGAGCTCCGGGGCACCCCACCGCTGCGTCGGGAAGCCCCGGGCCAGGGCGTCGTGCACCGTCGCGGTCGCCTCCCCCAGCCGCGAGGCCTCCGGAGCGAAGTCGGCGCCCACCTCCTCGGGCGGCCGGTCGAGCTCGGCGAGCAGCTCGTGCACGCTTGCCAGGGCGAGGTCCCAGCCGTCGCCGTCGGTGCGGAGGAGCTGCTGCAGCATGGCGAGGTCCGCCTGCCAGCCGCCGCGCGCCGCCTCGGCCCAGCCGTAGAGCGCGGCGACGCCGTCCACGCCGGCCCTCGTGAGCACCTCGTGGATCTCGATGTCGGGGTTGCGGCCGGGGTGCACCTTGCGGAACACCTTCATCAAGGAGTCCTCGCCGAAGAACACCGTGGAGTTGCTCTGCTCGCCGGAGAACGGCGCCGCCGGCGCGTCGACCTCCAGGGCGTGCCCCTCCACCCGGTGGAAGCGCACCTCCTCGCCGGCCGACTCCGCGGCGAACGCGTGCAGCCACAGCGGCGTGGCGTTGCGGTCCTGCAGGGCGTCGTAGGCGTGCACGTCGCCGAGCTCCTCGTCGTGCCACCGGCCGATGAGGGCGTGCTCCAGGCGCGGCTGCTGCTCCGCGTAGTAGGCGACAGGGACCTGGTAGGTCTCGGTGCCGTCGTCGTCGTACGCCACCGTGAGCAGCGCGACCCGCACGGGCGGCGCGCCGGGGAGGTCGGCCGGCGGCGGCATGACCAGGCGGCGCACCTCGGCGAGCTCGAAGTCACGGCCCTTGCCGCCGAACCACCGCGCGGACCCTAGGTACGCCGACAGGGCGTCGGCCGCGACCGTGCCGGTCACGCCGCTGCTCACCCGCGGCTCCCGGTCAACGGGGCGGCCTGCGGACGCTGAGGATGTGCGCCGGCTGCACGTACGGGTCGAGCCTCACGTAGCTGTGCTCCCACCAGGTCCACTCCTCACCGGAGATCTCGTCGACCACGGCGAACCCGTCGTGCCAGTCGAAGCCGAGGGCCGGCATGGTGAGGTGCACCATCGTCTCCCGGGCGCCGTGCGGGTCGACGTTGACCACGACGATGACGGTGTCGTCGCTGCCGTCCGGGGCGACCGTCCGCTTGCTGAACACCAGGATCGAGTCGTCGTCGCTGCGGTGCACGGTGAGGTTGCGCAGCTGCTGCAGCGCGGGGTGCTCCCGGCGGACCCGGTTGAGCATCGCGACGTACGGCGTGAGCGTCCGCCCCGAGGCCTCGGCTGCCTCCCAGTCCCGGATGCGGACCTGGTACTTCTCCGAGTCGAGGTACTCCTCGCTGCCCGGGCGTACGGCGACGTGCTCGAAGAGCTCGAAGCCGGCGTACATCCCCCAGCTGGGCACCGACATCGCGGCGAGCGTCGCCCGGATGGCGAACGCCTGCGGGCCGCCGTACTGGAGGTACTCGTGGAGGATGTCGGGCGTGTTCACGAAGAAGTTCGGCCGCATCACGTGCGCGGTCTGCGTGGACACCTCGGCGAGGTACTGCTCCAGCTCCCACTTGGCGTTGCGCCAGGTGAAGTAGGTGTAGGACTGGTGGAAGCCGACCATGCCGAGCGTGCGCATCATGGCCGGGCGGGTGAACGCCTCGGCCAGGAACAGCACGTCGGGGTCGGTGCGCCGGATCTCCCGCAGCAGCCGCTCCCAGAAGGCCACCGGCTTGGTGTGCGGGTTGTCCACCCGGAAGATCCGCACGCCGGCGTCCATCCAGAGCCGGACGATCCGCAGCACCTCGGCGTAGATGCCCTCAGGGTCGTTGTCGAAGTTGACCGGGTAGATGTCCTGGTACTTCTTCGGGGGGTTCTCGGCGTAGGCGATGCTGCCGTCGGCGCGGGTGGTGAACCACTCCGGGTTGGAGGTGGCCCACGGGTGGTCGGGCGCCGCCTGGAGGGCGAGGTCCAGCGCCACCTCCATGCCCAGCTGGCCGGCCCGGGCGACGAAGTCCTTGAAGTCCTCCATCGTGCCGAGGTCGGGGTGCACCGCGTCGTGGCCGCCCTCGTCGGAGCCGATCGCCCAGGGCGACCCGACGTCGTCCGGGCCGGGCGTCAGGGTGTTGTTGGGGCCCTTGCGGTTGACCCGGCCGATGGGGTGGACCGGGGGCAGGTACACCACGTCGAAGCCCATCGCGGCGACCGCGTCGAGCCGCTTGGCCGCGGTCTGGAAGGTGCCGGAGACGACCCTGCCCTGGTCGTCGACGTACGCGCCCTCCGAGCGCGGGAACAGCTCGTACCACGACCCGTAGAGCGCGCGCTCGCGGTCGACGAAGAAGCCGAAGGGCCCCTCGACCGTGACCAGGTCGCGCAGCGGCTCCCTGGCCAGCACGCCGCTGACCTCGGCGGAGAGCCCGGCAGCCACCCGGACGGCGTCGGGGCGGCCCTGGTCGCGAAGCGCCGCCACAGCGTCGCGCAGCACGGCACGGTCGCGGTCGGAGGCCCCGCCGTCGGTGTCGTCGTCGGTGTCGCCGCTGGCGCCGGCCCGCTCGCGCTCGGCGAGCGCCCGGTCCAGGAGCAGCGCCCCCTCGGTGAGCACCAGCTCGGTGTCGATGCCGGCCGGGATCTTGATCTCGGCGTGGTGTCGCCACGTGGCCCAGGGGTCGCTCCACGCCTGGATGTGGAAGACCCAGTCGCCCATCTCGTCGGCGCTGACGGTGGCGCGCCAGCGGTCGAGGTCGTGGAGGCTGCGGCGCATCGGCACCGGGCGTCGGCGCCGGCCGGCCGGGTCGGTCAGGACGACCTCGACAGCCAGGGCGTCGTGGCCCTCCCGGATGACCGCTGCGGTGACCTCGAAGCGCTCACCCACCGCGGCCTTGGCGGGGAGGCGTCCGCAGGCCAGCTGCGGGGTGACGTCGAGGACGGGGAATCGGCCGACCATGGCAGCGAACCTACCGGTCCCGGCCTGTGAGTAAAGACCCGCAGTCCAAGTTTGGAACGTTCAACATCCTGCTACCGTCGTAGGGTGAGAGCGATCCGACGGTTCACCGTGCGCCCCGTCCTGCCCGAGGCGCTGGCTCCCCTGGCCGAGCTGGCCGGCAACCTGCGCTGGTGCTGGCACCCCGAGACCCAGGACCTGTTCGCCGAGGTCGAGCCCGCGCTGTGGGAGGCCGGCCACGACCCGGTGCGCGTCATCGGCGGGGTCTCGCGCGACCGGCTCGCCGAGCTGGCCGGCGACGAGGCGTTCCTGACCCGGCTCAAGTCCGTGCACGAGAGCCTGCGTCGCTACCTGGCCGATGACCGGTGGTACCAGCGTCGCGAGGACGTGCCGCGGGTGATCGCGTACTTCTCGCCCGAGTACGGCATCACCGAGGTGCTGCCGCAGTACTCCGGCGGCCTGGGCATCCTCGCCGGGGACCACCTGAAGTCGGCCTCCGACCTCGGCGTCCCGATCGTGGGCGTCGGGCTGCTCTACCGGCACGGCTACTTCCGGCAGTCGCTGTCGCGGGACGGCTGGCAGCAGGAGCACTACCCGGTGCTCGACCCCGACGGGCTGCCGATCTCCGTGCTGCGGGAGCCCGACGGGTCGGTCGCCAAGGTGACCGTCGGCATGCCGGGCGGCACCCCCCTGTACGCCCGGATCTGGGTCGCCCACGTCGGGCGTGTGCCGTTGCTGCTGCTGGACTCCGACATGGAGGAGAACGACGCCGCGGCCCGCGACGTCACCGACCGGCTGTACGGCGGCAACACCGAGCACCGGCTGCGGCAGGAGATGCTGCTCGGCATCGGCGGCGTCCGCGCGCTCCGGGCCTACTCGCGGATCACCGGCGCCGCGGCCCCCGAGGTCTTCCACACCAACGAGGGCCACGCCGGCTTCCTCGGCCTCGAGCGCATCCGCGAGCTCATCGACGAGCGCGGGCTGGACTTCGACGC
>JBIOYO010000167.1:0-3739 GCA_044870175.1 Nocardioidaceae bacterium
GGGTGGGTGGACTCGGTGATCAGCCGGCTGATGGACATCTTCCTCGCCTTCCCGCTGCTGGTTTTCGCCATGGCGCTGGCGGGCGTCTTCCCAGACCAGGGGTTCGGGCTGCACGGCAACACCCTCCGGATCAGCCTGCTGGTGTTCATCATCGGCTTCTTCAACTGGCCGTACCTCGGCCGGATCATCCGCGGACAGACCCTGTCGCTGCGTCAGCGGGAGTACGTCGACGCCGCCCGAGGCCTCGGAGCCCGGCGGCCGTACATCCTCTTCACCGAGCTGCTGCCCAACCTGCTGGCACCGATCCTGGTCTACGCCACGCTGCTGATCCCCACGAACATCATCTTCGAGGCGTCCCTGTCGTTCCTGGGGGTCGGCATCCAGCCGCCGACGCCGACGTGGGGCGGCATGGTGTCCGACGCGGTGGTCTACTACACGATCCCGCACTTCATGCTCTGGCCCGGACTCGCGATCTTCCTCACGGTCCTGGCATTCAACCTGTTCGGCGACGGCCTGCGCGACGCGTTGGACCCGAAGAGCCGCTAGAGAAGAAGAGGGGATGGAATGAGAAGTACACGAAGCATCGCGGGGCGCCGGGTGGCCGCGCTCGTCGCCGCCGCCGCGCTCGGCCTGTCGGCGTGCGGCGGTGGCGACGGCGGAGACGGCGACGGGGGCGGCGGCGGCTCGGCTGAGTTCAACGCCGCTCTGGACGACGTCTTCAACGCCTCGGACGCCAAGGGCGGCGTGGTCCGGGTCGCGAACAACGACGACTGGGACACCCTGGACCCGGGCGAGACCTACTACGCCTACTCGTGGAACTTCGCCCGCCTCTACGGCCGGTCGCTGGTGATGTTCAACCCGGCGCCCGGGGAGGCCAGCAGCGAGATGCTGCCGGACCTGGCGGAGGACCTCGGCAAGGCCAGTGAGGGCGGGAAGACCTGGACGTACACGCTGCGCGACGGGGTCAAGTACGAGGACGGCACGCCGATCACGTCCGCCGACGTCAAGTACGCCGTGCTGCGGTCCACCGACAAGGAGACCTTCCCCAACGGGCCCGCCTACTGGGAGGCGATGCTCGACCTGCCCGCGGGCTACAAGGGTCCGTACAAGACCCCGGACATGAACACGGACTCGGCGATCGAGACGCCCGACGAGCACACCATCGTGTTCCACATGAAGCAGCCGTTCGCCGGGTTCGACTACCTGGCGCAGATGCCGCAGACCATCCCGGTGCCGCAGGCCAAGGACACCGGCGCGACGTACCGCAACGCGATCGTCTCCTCGGGCCCGTACAAGTTCGCGGACCTGGAGCCAGGCAAGAGCTTCAAGCTGGTCCGCAACGAGGAGTGGGACCCGGCGACCGACCCCAACCGCAAGGCGCTTCCCGACGAGTACGACGTCACCTTGAAGATGAACCCCGACGACATCGACAACAAGATCCTCGCCGGTGAGCTCGACATCGCAGTTCAGGGCACCGGCGTCCAGCCGGCCACCCTGAGCAAGGTGCTCGGCGACCCGGAGATGAAGAAGCGGGCGGACAACGCCGCGTCGCCGCGGCTCTGGTACACCTCGATCATCCCGACGGTGAAGCCGTTCGACGACATCCACTGTCGCAAGGCGGTCATGTACGCCATGGACCACACCGCCTACCAGGCGGCGTACGGCGGGCCGCTCGCCGGCGGCGACATCGCGACGACGATCCTCCCGCCGCTGATCCCCGGCTACCAGGAGTTCGACCTGTACCCGGCCGGCGACGACCAGACCGGCGACCTGGACGCGGCCAAGTCCGAGCTGCAGGAGTGCGGCCAGCCCGACGGGTTCTCCACGACGATGGCCTTCCGGTCCGACCGGCCCGCCGAGAAGGCGACCGCCGAGGCGTTCCAGGAGGCGCTGGCGCGCGTGGGCATCAAGGTCGACCTGAAGGGCTTCCCGTCAGGTGACTACTTCAGCCAGTACGCCGGACTGCCGCCGTTCGTGGTGAAGAACGGCATCGGCCTGGCCGCCAACGGCTGGGCGGCGGACTGGAACGACGGCTTCGGCTTCCTCTCCCAGATCGTCGACAGCCGGGTGATCCGCGAGACCGGCGGCTCGTCCAACCTCAGCGTGCGCATCCCCGAGGTGGACAAGATGCTCGACGCGGCGGTCGTCGAGCTGGACGACGCCAAGCGCGAGGCCGCCTGGGGCGAGATCGACAAGCGGGTCATGGAGGAGGCGGTCATCTACCCGGGCGTCTACAGCAAGAGCGTGCTGCTGCGGCCGGATGACCTGACGAACGTGTTCGTCAACGAGGCGTACGGGATGTACGACTACATCTCGCTGGGAGTGCAGCAGTAAGCCCTGTGGCCGGCCGGGGCGAACCTCCCCGGCCGGCCACCGCCGTTCGACGACCGCCGGAGAGGATGGGCCAGGCGTGGTCACGTACATCATCCGCAGGCTCATCTCCGCGGCGTTGATGCTGGTGGTCGTCAGCATCATCACGTTCGCGATCTTCTACCTGGTGCCGCGGTGGGCCGGCGCGTCGCCGGAGACACTGGCGAACCGGTACGTCGGTCGCGCGGCCACCGAGGAGACCGTGCACGTCACGGCCGAACGCCTGGGCTTCTACGACCCGTTCATCGTGCAGTACCTCAACTGGGCCAAGGACGTGGTCACGGGCACGGACTACGACATGGGCGGGACCACCGTTCACTGCCCGGCGCCCTGCTTCGGCTACTCGTTCATCACCCGGCAGGCGGTCTGGCCCGAGCTGCTGGACCGGATCCCGGTGACGATGTCGCTGGCGGTCGGCGCGGCGATCCTCTGGGTCGTGTTCGGTGTCTCGGTCGGGGTGCTGTCCGCCTTGCGGCGGGGCTCGTTCTTCGACCGGTCGGCGATGACCCTTGCCCTCGCCGGGGTCAGCCTGCCGATCTTCTGGACCGGCCTGATGGCTCTGGCGATCCTGCACTACCAGTGGGGGCTGTTCGCCTCCAGCGGCGCCTACACGCCGATCACCGAGAACCCCGGCGCGTGGGCCTACGACCTGCTGCTGCCCTGGATCACCCTGGCGCTGCTCTTCTCCGCGCAGTACGCCCGTCTCACCAGGGCCGGGATGCTCGAGACCATGCACGAGGACTACATCCGCACCGCGCGCGCGAAGGGCCTCCCTGAGGGCCGGGTCGTGGTCAAGCACGGGCTGCGTGGTGCGCTCACGCCGCTGGTGACCATCTTCGGGCTCGACCTCGGTCTGCTGCTCGGCGGCGCGGTGCTCACCGAGAAGACGTTCTCGCTCAACGGGCTGGGCAAGTACGCCTATGACGGGATCTACGCCAACGACCTGCCCAAGGTGCTCGGCGTGACCCTGATCGCCGGGTTCTTCATCGTGATCGCCAACCTGGTGGTGGACCTGTTGTACGCCGTCGTCGACCCGAGGGTTCGGACCCAGTGATGACCCGATGACCGCGTTCCTCACCGACCGCGAGGCGGCCCCGTCCCCCGAGGGCGGGCCGTTCCTCGACGTACGCAACCTGCGGGTGTACTTCCCCACCGACGACGGCCTGGTCAAGTCCGTCGACGACCTGTCCTTCCACGTGGAGCGCGGGCGCACGCTCGGGATCGTCGGGGAGTCCGGGTCCGGCAAGAGCGTGACCAGCATGGCCGTGATGGGCCTGCACAAGCCCGGGACCGCGGACATCAGCGGGCAGATCCTGCTCGACGGGGAGAACCTCGTCGGCGCGGACCCCGACGACGTGCGCCGGCTGCG
>JBIOYO010000168.1:0-2272 GCA_044870175.1 Nocardioidaceae bacterium
TGTTGGTGAACACCGCGCGGTACCGGTTGCCGTCCATGCCCACGGTCACGTTGGTCAGCTGCAGCTGGGTGGAGGTGGCGCCGGGCAGGTTCGTGAACCCGGTCCCGGTGTCGACCTGCCACTGCACCGTCGGGGCCGGGAGCCCGGACGCGGCGGCGGTGAAGGTGGCGTCCGCGCCGGCGGCGACGGTCTGGTCGACCGGGTCGGTGGTCACCACCGGCGGTGCCTGCACGAGCTGGGTGACGGTGTCGTCGCTCGCCTCGAACGCGGTCGCACCGCTGTAGGACGCGGTGACGACGTGGCTGCCCGCGGTCAGTGCCGAGGTCGTGAACGCGGCCTGGCCGGAGGCGTTCAGGGGCACTCCGGTTGCCACGGTGGTGGCTCCGTCGGCGAAGTCGACTGTGCCCGCGGTCACCGGGCTGCCGCCGCTGGTGACCGTGGCTGTGAACGTCACGGCCTGACCGACGGTGGACGGGTTCGGCGAGGAGACCACGTTGGTCGTGGTCGCTGCGACGGTGGTGACGTTCAGGCACCAGCCTGCGAGCGAGCCGGCGTCGCCGGTGGCGTCGTCGTACACGAAGAGGCTCCAGGTGCCGTTGGGGTTGGTCCCGTTGAACGTGCCCAGGGTGGTGGCGCTCGACGGAGCGGGGGCCGGAGCCGGCGGGGCGGCGTCGGGGGCGTCGGTGTCGTCGTCGCTGGGCAGGTACGTGCCGGAAGCGACCGGCCCGGTGCGCGAGATCGCGGCTGGCGCGCTGTCGGCGAAGGTCAGGTCGACGTTCACTGGGCTGGTGCCGCCCACGTCGCTCATGAGCACGAGGTTCCGGCCGGACGGGCTCACCAGAAGCACCTCGAGGTCGACCGGCACCGCGTGGGAGACGTCGTCCAGGTCCACGGTGAGCCGCGCGAGGTTGCTGCCGGCGCCGCCGACGGTGATGTGGGACGGGTACGGCGTGGCCGGACCCGAGGTGGGCACGGTGATGTCGCCGGTGTTGCACCACGTGTCGCCGTCGGGTGTGGTGGTCGGGTTGTCGACCACCTGGGTGAGCGTGTCCGTGCTGGTGAGCAGCGTCGCGGTGCCGTTGTACGTCGCGGTGATGAGGTGGCTGCGCTCGGTGAGGGTGCTGGTCGTGAACGACGCCTGGCCAGACGAGCTCACGGGCACGTTGGCGGCCAGCGTCGTCGAACCGTCGGAGAACGTGACGCTGCCCTGGGTCACCGGGCTGCCACCGCTGGTGACCGTCGCGGTGAAGGTGACGTTGCTGCCGGTCGTCGACGGGTTCTGCGAGGAGACCACGGTCGTGCTGGTCGCCTGCGCGGCCACGGCGGTCGTGACGGTCAGCGACCATCCGCCGCTGATCGTCCCGTTGTCGCCGTCGGTGTCGTCGACGACGAACAGGTTCCACGAGCCGTTCGGGTTCGTGCCCGTGAACGCGTCGGACAGCGTCGTGTTGGTGCCCGGTGCCGGCGCCGGAGAGGGGAACGTGTCGGGCGACGTCTCCCCCGCGTCGGTGTCGGTCGGGCGGTAGCGCACCGTGCCAGTGATGGCCCCGCTCTGGGGCACACCGGCGGAGGCGCTGTCGTCGAAGGTCACGGTGGCGTTGTTCGCGGTCACGAGGGTGCTTAGCCCACCGGCGTCGGACATCAGGATCACGTTGCGGCCGGTTGGCCCGACCAGCAGGATGTCGACGTCGTTGGCAACGGCGTGGGTGAAGCCGGAGAGCCGCACGTCGACGTCGGTGACCGGCCCGCTCATGCCGGACACCGCGATCGCCGACGGGTAGGGCGACGCGGCCACGGGGGCGCCCCCCGGGGCGGGACTCGTGATGGTGACCGCCGCGGCGTTCGCGAAGTCGGTTGGCCCATCGGCGTGGGCGGTCGGGGCACTGAGCCCGACCAGCGCCGCGACCAGCAGGCCGGTCACCCCGAGCTGTCGACGCCAGCGGTTGTCTCGGCCCATGTCGAACCCCTTCCCGAGGATGGGTCGATGGTGCCACAGGCGCCCGGAACTGGCTCCCCGCACCTGCGATGGTCGAGCCTGCCGCGGGACGTGTCGAAACCGGGTGAGCGTGGGTTGGGACTGTGCCACCGCGGCGGGTGGTTTCGACACGCCTCACTTCGTTCGGCGGTGGTTCCTGAGCCTGTCGAAGGGCTCAACCACCGGGGTTCGAGGGGCTCAACCGGCGGTGTCCGGCTCGGTGGTTGAGCCCTTCGACAGGCTCAGGAACCACCGCCGAACGAAGTGAGGCGTGTCGAAACCACCCGCCGCGGTGGC
>JBIOYO010000169.1:0-4084 GCA_044870175.1 Nocardioidaceae bacterium
GGGCGGCCCTGGCGCACTGGTGCCGGTCGCGGCCGCCCTCGTCGCCGCGCTGCTTGCCGCGACGTACCTGATGGCCAGGCGCCGGCGGGCCGGGTGAGGCCGGGCATGCTCCCCCGCGACCTGCACCCCGGCGCCTGGTGGGCGTGGGCGCTCGGCCTCGCCGCCGCCGCGTCGCGGACCACCAACCCGTGGCTGCTGGCTCTCATCGTGGCCGTCGCCTGCCTGATGGTCACCGCGCGGCGCACCGAGGCGCCCTGGGCGCTCGCGTTCCGGCTCTACCTCTGGCTCGGGCTGGTGATCGTGGTGCTCCGGGTGCTGTTCCGGGTGCTGCTCGGTGGCGGCGCCGGCGGGACGGTGCTGCTCGACCTGCCGGTGGTCCCGTTGCCCTCGTGGGCCGCGGGGGTGACCCTGCTCGGGCCGGTCACCGCCGAGGCGTTGCTGGCCGGTCTGTACGACGGGATGCGCCTGGCCGCCATCGTGATCTGCGTCGGCGCGGCCAACGCGCTGGCCAACCCGAAGCGGCTGATGGCCTCGCTGCCGCCGGCGCTGTACGAGGTCGGCACGGCGGTCGTGGTGGCCCTCGCGGTGTTCCCTCAGCTGGCCGAGAGCGTCCAGCGGGTGCACCGGGCCCGCCGGCTCCGCGGTGACCCGCCCGGCGCCGTCGCGGGCCTGCGCCGCGTGCTGGTGCCCGTGCTCGAGGACGCCCTGGAACGCTCGATCGCGCTGGCCGCGAGCATGGACGTCCGCGGCTACGGCCGCGCAGGAGACCAGACGCCGGCCGAGCGCCGTACTACGGGGCTGCTCCTCGTCGGCGGCCTGGCCGGGCTCTGCGTCAGCTCCTACGCCCTGCTCGACCAAACCGTTCCCCGGCTGCTCGGAGTCCCGGTCCTGCTCGGTGGCCTGCTGCTCGTCGCCGCAGGCTTCCTCACCGCCGGCCGACGGGTCCGCCGCACCCGCTACCGCCCGGACCCGTGGCGGCTCCCCGAGACCGTCACCGCCCTCTCCGGGCTCGCGGCCCTGCTGCTCATGCAGGTGGCGGCCGCCGGCGCGCCGCTGGTCGTGGTGCCCGACCCCGGCTCGGCCCCCCCGCTCTCGGCCGCCGCACTCCTCGCCGCCCTGGCCGGGCTGCTGCCCCTCGTCGCCACGCCGGTGCCGCCGGGCCACCCCGCCCCCGCCTCCACCCGGAGGGTCCGGGCAGGGCGGGGGGCCGCGTGATCGAGTGGCGGGGGGTCGGGTTCCGCTACGACGAGAAGTCGCCGCCGGTGCTGCGCGACGTGGACCTGCGGGTCGACGAGGCGCAGCTGGTGCTCGTGGCCGGGCGGACCGGGTCGGGCAAGTCGACCCTCCTCGGCACGGTCAACCAGCTGGTGCCCAAGTTCACCGGCGGCCACCTCGACGGCGACGTCCTGGTCCACGGCGCCAGCGTGGTGGGCAGGGCCCCGCGCGACCTCGCCGACCAGGTCGGGTACGTCGGGCAGGACCCGCTGTCGGGCTTCGTCAGCGACCTGGTCACCGACGAGCTGGCCTACGGCATGGAGCAGCTCGGGATGGACCGGCAGACCATGCGCCGCCGGGTTGAGGAGACCCTCGACCTGCTCGGCATCGCCGACCTGCGGGCCCGGCCGCTCCTCAGCCTCTCCGGGGGGCAGCAGCAGCGCGTGGCGATCGGCTCGGTCCTGACCATGCACCCCCGGGTCCTGGTGCTGGACGAGCCCACGTCGGCGCTCGACCCGACCGCCGCGGAGGACGTGCTGGGCATCCTGGCCAGGCTGGTCGACGACCTCGGGCTCACCGTGCTGCTGGCCGAGCACCGCATGGAGCGCGTGGTCCCGTTCGCGGACCTTCTGGTCGTCGTCGACGGCGGCTCGGTGCGCTCAGGCGAGCCCCGCGAGGTCCTCCGTGACTCTCCCGTGGCCCCGCCGGTCGTCGAGCTGGGCCGGCTGGCCGGCTGGCGGCCGCTGCCGCTCTCGGTGCGTGAGGCCCGGCGCCGTACGCCGGCACTGCTGGACCGGCTCCGCAGCGCGCCCCCGCCCGGCGCCCCGGCCGGCCCCCCGCTGCTCACCGCGGAGCGCGTCACCGTCCGCTACGGCCCCCTCGTCGCGCTGCGCGACGTGTCGCTGCGCCTGGACGCGGGGCGGGTCTGCGCGCTGATGGGGCGCAACGGCTCCGGGAAGTCCACGCTGCTGTGGGCGCTGCAAGGCGCCGGCAGGCGGGACGGGGGGCGGGTGCTGGTGGCGGGCGCGGACCCGGCCCGGCTGCCACCGGCCCGGGCCCGGGCACTCGTCGGCCTTGTGCCCCAGACCGCGGTGGACCTGCTCTACCTGGAGAGCGTGGCGGAGGAGTGCGCGGCCGCCGACGAGCAGGCCGGCGCCGAGCCGGGCCGGTGCGGGGGCCTGCTCGACCGGTTCGCCCCGGGCATCGACCGCCGCGCCCACCCGCGTGACCTCTCCGAGGGGCAACGCCTGGCGCTGGTGCTCGCGGTGGTGCTGACCTCCCGGCCCCGCGTGGTGGCGCTCGACGAGCCCACCCGCGGCCTGGACTACCCCGGCAAGGCGGCGCTGGCCGACGTCGTGACCGGGCTCGCCGGCGCCGGGTGCGGGGTGCTGGTGGCCACCCATGACGTGGAGTTCGCCGCGCAGGTCGCCGACGAGGTGGTGGTCCTCGCCGCCGGCGAGGTGGTCTCGGCGGGTCCGGTGGACAGGGTGCTGGCGGAGTCGCCGGCGTTCGCACCGCAGATGTCGAAGATCCTCGGCCCCGGCTGGCTCACCGTCGGGCAGGTCCGCGAGGCCCTGGGATGACCACCGCCCGCGCGGCCAGGCGCCTGGTCCGGGTCGGCCCCCGGTCCGCGGCCGTGCTCGCCGTGGCCGGGCTCGCCGGCCTGGTGATGTTCGCCTGGCCACTGCTCCTGGTGCCCGACCCCGAGGCGGCGAGCGTGACCCCGCCGCTGCTGTTCCTGGCCCTGCTGCCCGTCGTCGTGCTGGTCGTGGTCGTCGAGCTGACCGAGGGGGGTCTCGACGCCAAGGCGCTCGCCGTGCTGGGCGTCCTCACCGCGGTCAACGCCGCCCTGCGCAGCCTCGGCGCGGGCGTCGCCGGGGTGGAGACGGTGTTCTTCCTGCTGGTGCTCGCCGGACGGGTGTTCGGGCCTGGCTTCGGCTTCGTGCTCGGCTGCACCTCGCTGTTCGGGTCGGCCCTGCTGACCGGAGGGGTCGGACCGTGGCTGCCGTACCAGATGCTGGCCTCGGCGTGGATCGGCATGGGGGCGGGGCTCCTGCCACGCCGGGCGCGCGGGCGCGCCGAGATCGCGCTGCTGGTGGGGTACGGCATCGTGGCGGCGTACGCATACGGGATCTTGACCAACCTCTCCTCGTGGCCCTACGTGGTCGGCATCGCCGAGCAGGGACAGGACATTGCGCTGGCGTTCGTGCCGGGCGCGCCGCTGGCCGACAACCTGCACCGGTTCGCCGTCTACACGCTGCTCACCTCGACCGGCGGCTGGGACACCGGGCGGGCGGTCACCACCAGCGTCGCGATCGTCGTGCTCGGGCCCGCCGGGCTTGCCACGTTGCGGCGGGCGCTCCGCCGGGCGTCCTACGGCGGCGTCCCCGCGGCCCCTGCCAGCCCTGCGCCGAAGTAGCGCCGGTGCAGGCGCGGGTCGTGCTGCCGGACGCCGCGCGCGCCTTCGCCGCGCGCGGCGCCGTGCGGCGACGCTTCCACACGCTGGTCGACGCCGCCGGGCTGGACGAGGACCGGGCCAGGGACCGGGTCGTGGGCCCGCATGGTGCAGGGCGCGCTGTGGTGCATCCAGGACGCCGGGACACGCGCGCTGGCCCCCGGCGACCGCGAGTGGCTGACCATCTGCGTAACGGTCGCGAAGGCCGTGCAGGGGTAGTTCGCGTTCTGGTGCGGCCGGAGGCCGGACCACAGCCGGGTGGCAGGATCGGCGCGACACCCTCGCGTGACGTGAGGAGGTCGGGGCGCCGGACCGGGGCGGCGGCGCGGGCGTGGATGGGACTGGCCCCCCCGGAGCGAGGAACGAGCGAAGGGGGTGGTTGCCCGCGCCGCCGTTCCGGGGAGGTGGCCCGTC
>JBIOYO010000170.1:0-2307 GCA_044870175.1 Nocardioidaceae bacterium
TACAGCGACCCCAGCTGCTCCTCGCCGAGCTCGGCGAGGAGCAGCAGCCCGAAGCCGTGCCAGAGTGCGAGGCAACGACATCTCCGAGACCGACGTGGTGCTGTACGTCGGTCCGCGGTGCCACTTCGTGCAGTACCCGCTCCGCGGCGGCGAGATGTTCAACCAGGTCGCGGTGTTCTCCTCGCCCACGGCGAAGGCAGGCCAGGCGGACTGGGGCACGCCGGACGAGCTCGACGCCGCGTTCGACGGCACGTGCGAGCAGGTGCGCGAGGGCATTCCCCCCTGATGTGGTGCGGCCGGTGGTGGCGGATGTTCGGTGATGAGCTGGGTGCACGGCCGGATCGCGCTGCTCGGCGACGCCGCCCACCCGCCGCTGCAGTACATGGCGCAGGGCGCCGTCATTGCCATCGAGGACGGCTGGGTGCTCGCCGAGCACGTCGGCCGCGGGATGGGCTGGGACGCCGCGCTGGCGGCGTACGACGCGGTCCGGCCCGAGCACTGCCGGCGGGTGCTGACCACCGCCCGCAGCTGGGGTGAGCTGTGGGAACCTCGACGGGCTCGCGCGGCTGCAGCGCAACGCGATCCTCCGGGCGCGGGACACCTACGACTACACGTTCACCGACTGGGTCTGCGGGCCCACGGCGCTGCACCCGGGCCAGGAGCCGCCGCTCTACCCGGTCGTGCCACTTGAGTATGCGGCCTTGGGTGAGGACGAACGGCGGGCGCTGGTCGGTGCCTGAGCCCGCCCCTCGCGCACGGCAAGGAGACCGTCGGCTCGCCCTGGCCGGCTCGCGGCCCTGCGGTAGGCACCGGGCGTGGTCCCCGAGTGCCGGACGAAGGCCGCCGACAACGCCGACTCCGACCCGTACCCCACTTGGCGCGCGATGGCCGCGACGGTCAGCCGCTCACCGCGGAGCAGTACTTCCGCCCGGCGCATCCGGCACCCGAGCGCATACTGCATCGGGCTCTGGCCGACCAGCTCGGTGAACCTGGCCGCGAAGGCGGTGCGGGACAGGCCGGCCTCCCGTGCCAGGTCCGCCACCGTCCACGCCCGGCCCAGGTCGTCGTGCAAGGCGCCCAGGGCCCGCGAGAGCGCCGGGTCGCGCAGGGCCTGGAGCCAGCCCGGCTGCTCCGACGTCTCCAGGTGGTACCGCATGGCCCGGGTGACCAGCGCGTCGGACAGCCGCGCCATCACCACGTCGCTCCCCGGTCCGCGCTCGACCGCCTCCGCGACCAGCGCGTCGGTCAGGCCCGCCAGCCACGGCGCGCGTGCGGGGTCGGCGGGGACGTGCACGCATGGCGGGAACCCGGCTACGGCGGGATGGCCGGCGTCGGCGACGAAGAACACCCCACACACGATCCGGACCTCGTCGCGCCCCTCCCCGAACACCGCCTCCACGTCGGGCGAACGCTCGGCGAGCGCCCGCGAGGAGTACGGCCTGCCACGCACCCCGAGGGACGAGCTCATCGTGTGGGCGTCGGCGCGGGGCAGGACCACCAGGTCTCCGGGGCCGAGGGAGTAGGCGCTGCCGTCGTCCAGGGTCAGGTGCGGTCGCCCGGACACGACGATGTGGACCCCGCGGAGCGGGCCGTCGAAGCGCAGCCGCCACTCCCCGCGCAGGACCAGCGACCGGTACGCCGCGCTGTCCAGCCGCAGTTCGCGGAGCACTGCGCTCAGCAGGTCGTCGCCGGAACCCGCGGCGGAGCGGACGGATCCTGAACTGGCCCGGACGCTCACACATGGAGCATCCCCCCGGCCGGCCCTACCGTCCATCACGACCGTTTCGACGACACGACATCCCCCGGGGAGGACCCATGCAGACCACCACCACCACCGGCATCCGCGGCATCGTCCAGGCGAACCTGCCGGTCTCCGACCTCGCCCGCAGCGCAGCGTTCTACCGCGACCTGCTCGGCCTGCGCTACGTCCGAGAGTTCGGTGACGGCACGACGGTCACCGGCTGCGCCCTGGCCGACTTCGGTTCGGGGTACTTCATCGCCCTGCGGCGCCGCGACACCCTGGCCGGCGGCGAGGCGGACCTGCGCGGCGAGCATCCGGTCGTCGTGGCGGCCGAGAGCGCCGAAGCCGCCGACCGGATCCGCCGACGCGCCCTGGCCCGCGGCATCCCGTCGACCTCCGGCACACACGAGGACGGTACCTGGATCGAGTTCCTCGATCCCGACGGCATCGCCCTCCGGGTGGTGCACACGGTCACGGCGTCGGAGTCCTTCCTCGGCGTCGCCTTCCTGCCCGACGGCGGCCAGGAGCTCTACGACACCCCGCGGCTGGACCTGACCGCGACCGCT
>JBIOYO010000171.1:0-9922 GCA_044870175.1 Nocardioidaceae bacterium
CGACTCAGCCGGTGGTGCCGCGCAGCTCCGGGAAGTCCTCGGCGCGGTAGTCGACGGGGTGCTCGGCGGTCTCGCGGTCGCGCAGCTGGACCCGGCGGATCTTGCCGGAGATGGTCTTGGGCAGCTCGTAGAACTCCAGCCGGCGGATCCGCTGGTAGGGCGCGAGGTGGTCGCGGGCGTGCTGCAGGATCGACAGCGCGGTCTCGCGGCTCGGCTCGTAGCCGGGGGCCAGGGCGACGTACGCCTTCGGCACCGCCAGGCGGAGCGGGTCGGGCGCCGGCACGACGGCTGCCTCGACGACGGCGGGGTGCTCGATGAGCACGGACTCCAGCTCGAAGGGGCTGATCTTGTAGTCCGAGGCCTTGAACACGTCGTCGGTGCGTCCGACGTAGGTGATGTAGCCGTCGTCGTCGCGGGACGCGATGTCTCCGGTGTGGTAGTAGCCGCCGGCGGTGGAGTCGGCCTGCCGTTCGGGGTCGTCGGCGTAGCCGGCCATGAGCAGCACCGGCGGGTCGGCGAGGTCGAGGCAGATCTCGCCCTCGCCGGGCCCGGGCAGGGGCACGCCGGTGAGCGGGTCGAGAAGCACCACGGGTACGCCGGGCAGCGGGTGTCCCATGGAACCGGGGCGGACGGTCGTGCCCGGTGTGTTGCCGATCAGCGCGGTGGTCTCGGTCTGTCCGTAGCCGTCCCGGATGGTCAGTCCCCAGTGCTTCGCGACCTGCGCGATCACCTCGGGGTTCAGGGGCTCCCCGGCGCTCAGCACCTCGCGCAGGTCCGGCGGCCGTCCCGCCGACAGGTCGGCGTTGACCAGCATCCGCCACACCGTCGGCGGCGCGCAGAACGTGGTGACCCGGTGCTCACGCAGGCGGTCCACGAGCACCGCCGGGTCGAACCGGTCGTAGTCGAGCACCAGCACGGTCGCCTCGGCGATCCAGGCGGCGAAGAACGACGACCAGGCGTGCTTGCCCCAGCCGGGCGAGGAGATGTTGAGGTGCACGTCCCCGGGCCGCACGCCGATCCAGTACGCCGTGGTGAGGTGCCCGACGGGGTAGGAGACCTGGGTGTGCTCGACCAGCTTCGGCAGGCTGGTCGTGCCGGAGGTGAAGTACAGCAGCTGCGGGTCTCCTGGCGCGGTGCCGGGATGCGCCGTCGGGGGGACGTCCTCGGCGTACCCCTCCAGCAGGTCCAGCCAGCCGGCCCCGGCGGGGCCCACCGCGATCCGCACGTAGTCGCCCGGCACCTGCTCGAACTTCGTGGTGTCGGGCGGGTTGCAGACCGCGGCCCGCACGTGGCCACGGGTCACCCGGTCGGTCAGGTCGGCCGGGCCGACCGCGGTCGTGGTGGGCAGCACCACGGCGCCGAGCTTCATGACCGCGAGCATCGTCTCCCAGAGCTCGACCTGGTTGCCGAGCATCAGCAGCACCGGGTCCCCGGCGCCCACGCCGTGGCCGGCCAGCCAGGCCGCAAGCCGGTCGGACCGGGTGGCCAGGTCGTCGAAGCTGCGCTGCAGCACCGAGCCGTCCCGGCCGGCGATCACCAGGCCGGAGTGGTCGTTGCCCCGGGCGACCTGGTCGAACCAGTCCACGGCCCAGCAGAAGCGGTCGCCGACGTCGGGCCAGGTGTGCTCAGCCGCCGCGCGGGCGTAGTCCTCCCGCACCTCGAGCATCCGGTCGCGGGCGGCCCGGTAGGCCTGGTGTGCACTGGTCGGCTGGGCGGGCGCGGGAGTCGCTGAGGTGGTCACCGGCTCATCGCACCGGCCACGGCGCCGCCGGTCAAGGGCCGAACGAACCGCGCGGGTACGGCGATCGCTGGTGCCGCGTCCGCCGACAGCGTCGTCAGTCCCCGGGCCACTCCCCCGTCCAGCGCTCGAACAGCCGGGCCCCGGCCCGGTCCACGGCGGCCTTGGTCACCGCGAAGATGGCTCCCGACACCAGGGCCGCGAGCAGCACCTCCTTGACGTCGTACTCCGACTGCAGTGCGGTCGGAGGCTCCGAGGTGTCGCCGGGTGACACCTTCTGCCAGACCCTGCGGGTGACCATCCCGGCGAGCGCCCCGGCCACCAGCGAGGCGACCAACCCGACCGGGCGGTACAAGATCTTCGCGGACGTGCTCGTCCGGTGCTGCTCAGCGGTCACCGGTGGCCTCCCTGTCGTTGTGGGTCGTTGCCGTGGTCGTTGCCGGTGGCGGAGGTCGGCACCGGTCGCTGGTCCGCGTCGATGTGCGCGGTCTCGCCGGAGGTCAACCTCAGCGCGCGAGCCTGGTCGATGTCGGACTGCCGCTGCCGCTGCTGCTTGTCGATGTTGCGGGTGTCGCGCGGCGGCAGCTGGATGGTCCGCTCGGCCGGCAGCCCGGCCTGCAGCTCCCGGCCTCGCTCGAGCTCGGCGTCCAGCTCCGCCCCGAAGAGCAGCGCCAGGTTCGTGATCCACAGCCAGAGCAGGAAGACGATGACCCCTGCGAGAGCGCCGTACGTCGTGTTGTAGCTGCCGAACCTGGAGACGTAGAAGCCGAACGCGGCCGAGGCGAGCACCCAGACCAGCACCGCGAAGACCGCTCCGACGCTGAGCCAGCGGAACCTCGGCTGGTCGACGTTGGGGGTGGCGTAGTAGAGGATCGCGACGACGAGAGAGACCGCGAACAGCACGAACGGCCACTTGGCCCAGCTCCACACGGTCACCGCGGTCGAGCCGATCCCGATGGCCTCGCCGACCGCCTCCGCGAACGGGCCGGTGAGCACCAGGGCCGTCAGCACGAGCGCGACGAGGACCACCGCTATCACGGTGACCAGCAGCATGAGCGGGCGGAGCTTCCAGAACGGCCGTCCCTCGCTGACCTCGTACACCCGGTTGAGCGCGCGCCCGAACGAGCCCACGTAGCCCGAGGCCGACCAGAGCGCGGTGGCGAGGCCGACGAAGAACGCGATGCCCGCGCTCTGGGTCGTGGCGAGGGACTCCAGGGTCGGCCGGATGGTCTCGACCATGTCCGCCGCGCCCAGGTCCTCCAGCACCCCGACCAGCGTCTCGACGGTCGTCTCCGGGTCCTGCCCGGCCAGGCCGACGAGCGAGAGCAGCGCGATCATCGCCGGGAACAGCGCCAGGACGGAGTAGTAGGTCAGCGCGGCGGCCAGGTCCGTGCACTGGTCCCTGCTGAACTCCCGGGCCGTACGCCGCAGAACGTACCCCCAGGACCGAGCGGAGAGGTCGGTCGGCGAGTCGGGGAGCTCGTCCGGGGCTTCGGTCACGGGGGCCTCCTCCCGGGTGCTGTCGACGTGTGCCTGCCCGGCGCCCGCCGGTACGAAACGCTACCGAGGCCGTGGCGAGGACCTCACCGTCGCTCCACCGCCGGCTCATCGTCGCCTCACCGTTGCCTCAAGGGGCATCCGGCTCGGCCCCGGCCGGTTCCTCTCCGCTCGCTGTGACCGGCGCACCCTCGCGGAGACACTGGCGGGCATGGGTGTCGCTGTCGTCATGTCCCGGCCCACCGACCCGGTGCCGCCGGGCGGGGAGGCGAGCAGCGAGGTCCGCATCCGCAACACCGGCGCCGTCGTGGACCAGTTCGTGCTGGACCTGGTCGGGGAGGCGGCGTCCTGGGCGCACGTGGAGCCGGCCACCGTGAACCTGCTGCCGGGCGAGGAGGCGACCGCCCGGATCGTGTTCCAGCCGCCCCGCACCTCCCGGGTGACCGAGGGACCGGCGGCGTACGCGCTGCGGGTGATGTCGCGGGAGGACACCGCCGGGTCGTCGGTCCAGGAGGCGGTGGTCGAGGTCGGGCCGTTCTCGGAGGTGGTCGGCGAGATGCTGCCGCGCACCTCGACGGGCCGGCGCGCCGGACGGCACCAGGTCGCCCTGGACAACATGGGCAACCACCCCGAGCTGGTCAGCATCGCCGCCAGCGACCCTGACCTGAAGCTGCGGTTCAAGATCGAGCCGGTCAACCTGACCCTCGAGCCCGGTACGGCGACCTTCGTCAAGGTCCAGGCGCGCCCGAAGCGGACCTTCTGGCGCGGCGCCAACACCACCTTGCCGTTCGAGGTCGCGGCCACCCCGGCGAGCGCCGAGCCGGTGCGGATGCCGGGGGCGATGCTGCAGCAGTCGCTGCTGCCGTCCTGGTTCTTCAAGGCGCTGGCCCTGGCCGCGGTCGCAGCGATCGCCCTCGTGGTCTTGTGGTTCGCCGTGCTGAGGCCCGCCGTGAAGTCGACCGCCGAGGCGGTCGCCAAGGACCAGACCAAGGAGCTGGCCGCCGCGATCGAGGAGGCGTCCGCCAAGGCCGACAAGGCGCAGGAGCAGTCCCAGCAGGCCGCGGAGAAGTCCGACGACGCGAGCGAGCAGTCCACCGAGGCCGCCAAGGCCGCGACCGACACCCAGCAGAAGGTGGACAAGGTGATCGGTCCGGACGGGACGGTGACCACCACCGGCGGCGGCGCCAGCGCGCCGGCATCAGGCACCCTGGACGCCCAGGATGCCCGCGACTTCCGGGTGACCACCCAGGTGGCCCCGAAGACCGGCTTCGGCGACTCCGACGCCGTCGAGCCGCCGGGCAAGAAGGTGCTCTGGGTCAGCGACCTGGTTCTGCAGAACCCGGCCGGGGACTCCGGCACGCTCCGGGTCCAGCGCGGTGAGGACGTGCTGATGGTGTTCGGCCTGGAGAACTTCCGCGACCTGGACTACCACTTCATCCAGCCCGCGAAGTTCACCAAGGACGACCCCGTCGTCGTCTCGGTGCGGTGCACCAACGACACCGACGACTGCACCCCGTCGGTGTACTTCAGCGGCCAGGTGCTCGCGCCGGAGAAGAAGCCCGCGACCAAGAAGAAGAAGAACGCATGACCTGTCCGCGCGATCTCCTAGCCGAGGGTCTGCGTGGCGCCGGGGTTGGTGAACGTGATCGCTCCGCCGAAGGCGCAGGTGCTCGTGCAGGTTGCGTTGACGGCCGGCGTGCCACCGACGGTGACGAGGGGCACCCCGGGCGTCCACGGCGCGAGCTGCGGGGTGCACGGCTGGGGGGTGAGGACGCCCTGCGCGGCCGCGGTGGCGGACGCGACCGCGGGGTTGGCCAACGACGAGCACATTCCGAACGGGGCGACGTTGGCGCCCATCGCGCAGTCCTTGATCGTGGCGGCGGGCTTGCCCTCGACCAGCACCTGGGTCGCCGGCAGCACGGACAGGACCGCCGGGGCGACGCCGAACGTGCAGGTCATCGTTGCGGTCGCGGTGACCAGGGGCGCCGGCATGGCGCCGACGGTACGCCGGGCACCGCGGCCGGCGGCAGCGCCGTACGGGCGGCCGACCCCACTCCCGAAGGGAGCCGGAGGGGCGGAGCCGGCTGCACTTCCGGCTGCCCGGACGGGCGGCTCCCGTGCTGACCCCGCGGCCGTCCCGCGCCCGCACGGCCCCGGGCTTGCTGGTCGCCGCCGGCGCGCTGATCCTCGCCGGGCTGCCGCTGCTGCTCACGACCGGAGCCGACGCCCTGCCCGAGCCCGGCGAGGACCCGCCGATGGCGGCGGGTGCCACCTTCCTGGTCTCCGGCGCAGACCCGCCGTCGTCGTTCGACCCGGCGGCCAGCCACCCGGCCGTCTCCGGCGACGGCAGTCGCGTGGCCTTCGACGCAGGCGAAGGCGGCGAGGGCGGCGGCCGGTCGATCGAGGTGCGGGCGACCGACACCCGCGAGGGCCCGTCGATCGACGTCGGCGGCGACAGCACCGCTCCCAGCCTGTCCGACGACGGTGGCCTGGTGGCGTTCCAGAACGCCTGGGACGGTTCGCAGGACTCCGAGGGCGACGGCGCCGACGTCTACGTCAGCGACCTCTCCGGCGCCGAGCCGGTGACCCGCCGGGTCACCGACGTCGGCAGCGACCTGCGCTTCCAGCGGGTGCCCGAGTGCGACGCCCAGCTGCTGCCCGGCGAGGGAGACGTGTCGGGGACGAGCCCCTGCGGGCCCGTGCTCTCCGGCGACGGCAGCACCCTGGCGTTCCAGTCCCGGCTGTCGGTGGTCTCTCCCGACATCGCCGAGATCATGGACGACGAGGGGGCGGCGGAGTACCTCGACGGCAACCGCGGGCTGGCCCTCGTGGAGATGGACTCCGACATGGCGTACCGGGTGCTCACCGTGCGGGCAGGGGGTGAGCGCCCGCTCCGCTTCACCAGGGTCTGGGTGTCGCAGGGCACCAGCCGGTTCTCGCTGTTCACCCCAGAGGGGGCGACCGGCTGCGCGGGTGCCGGGCTGCCGGCCGACGGCGTGACGGAGTGCCAGGTGGCCGTGCAGGTCGACCGGAACAACTCCAGCTGCGACACGGTCTTCGGGACGCTGCGGTTCGAGGGGCCGACGCCGCGGTCTCGGACCGTCGTCCGGCTCGCCGCGGACGAGCTGGGCGGGTGCGACTTCGGTGGCAGCGCCCGGTCCGCAGCACCGCGGGCGGAGACGTGCACGCCCCACCCGAAGCCGGACTTCGCGCCCTCCGGCGACCCGGACTTCGGCACGCTGCAGTACCAGAACTTCGGCCAGCGGCAGCTGGGGGTCCCGGTGGTCCGGGCCCAGCGCCTCGACAACTACACCGGGTACACCGGGGTCGTGCGGATGTTCGGGGCCGGCTGCGCCTTCCAGCTGGTGCGGCCGGACGTGGACGACTCCGGGCCGTCGAGCGACCCCGGGCAGCTGCCGTGCCGGCTGGGCCAGCGGCTGGAGTTCTACCAGTCCTGCACGGCGTACGTGAGCTTCCGGCCAGACTCCGTGGGCGTGTCCGCGGCCAGCCTCAACCTGGTGGCGAGCAGCGGCGGCTTCCCGCTCAAGCGGAAGCGCCTCGTCGGCGCGGGCTCGCGGGACGTTGTCGTCGTACGCCGCGACCCCACGGCCTCGGGCCAGTTCACCGGTCCCGGCCGCCCGGTCGCCCGGGTGGTCAGCATCGACCAGGCCGGCGACGTGGTGGACGGCGTCTCCCCGTCGCTGTCCTTCACCGGGCGGCAGGTCGCCTTCGCCTCCACCCGCGACGGACGGTACGACGGCACGCAGGTGCTCGTGCACGACACCGACCGGGCCGGCGACGGCAGCTTCCGCACCGGCGCCACGGTGCTGGCCTCGAGGCTGCGGCCCGGTGCCGGCGGGCTGCCGGACGCGGCGCTGCAGCCGTCGCTGTCCGGTGACGGCACCCGGGTCGCGTTCACCACCTTCCACGGGTTCAGCGAGGGCACCAGCACCTTCGTCCGGGTGCGGGACCTCACGCTGGGCCGGACCGTGGTGGCCTCGGCGGCCGAGGACGGCACCTTCGGCGAGGCCAGCTACGCGCCCTCCCTGTCGCGGGACGGCGGCGCGGTGGCGTACGTCTCCTACGCGACCAACCTCCTCGACGAGGAGAAGCCGTGCTGCTCTCCCGACGTCTACGTGCGGGACCTGGCCGCCGACTTCGGCGAGATCGAGCCGGCTGCGGGCAGCCCCAACGACATCGTGTCGATGGCCGACGACGGGAGCAACCTCGGCGACCACGTCAGCGCCGCACCCGCCGTCAACCGGGACGGGTCCGTGGTGGCGTTCGTGTCCACCGGACAGCTGCTCCCCGAGGCGATCGGGTTCAGCCCCCAGGTGTACGCCCGGGCGCGGTTCGCCGAGCCGGTGGTCAGCCCGGACGCTATCGAGTTCCCCACACAGCAGGTCGACACCGTCGGCCCGACGCGGACGGTGACCGTCGGCAACCTCGGGCCGGGCCCGGCGACGATGACGACGGCGGTGCGCGGTCCGTTCAACGTGACCGACGCCTGCGACGGCACCACGTTGCACCGCGGCGAGACCTGCCTGGTCACGGTGGCGTTCGCGCCCACCAGCAGCGGCGAGCAGGAGGGCGCCGTCACGGTCAGCAGCGAGACGTTCGCCTGGACGGGTGACGTGGAGATCGTCGGGTTGGCCGGCGCGGCGATCCCGCTGCTGCTCACCATCGAGCCCGGCGAGCTGGACTTCCCCGAGACCGGGATCGGCCTCCCCAGCGAGCCGATCACCGTGACCGCCACGAACCTCGGGAGCCTGCCCATGACGCTCGAGGCCAAGCTCACCACCGGGGAGGACAGCTTCGTCGTGGAGCCCGACCCGGACACGTGCTCCGAGCTGGCGCCGGGCGCGAGCTGTGAGATCGAGACGACCTTCCTGCCCGAGCAGCTCGGCGACCTCGCCGGGGAGCTGCAGGTCGTCGGCACGGTCGCCGGGCTGCCCTACCCGCAGGACCTGCCGGCCACGGGGACCGCTGCCGAGCCGGCGGTCGAGTTCTCCCCGGAGGTGACCCGTGAGGGCCGGGTCGTGTTCGTGTCCGGCGAGCACTTCCTGCCCGGCGTCGCGGTGAAGCTGACCTGGGACACCGGACAGGTGGCCGTGCCGGAGATCGTCCCCGACGACGAGGGCACCTTCTCGGCGCCGGTCGTGATCCTCACCGGCCGAGGCCCCGGCATCCGCCACCTGACCGTCTCCATGCCGGACGTGGAGGACTCCGACATCGAGGCGCCGCCCCTGCTGGTGGTCGTCGGCAGCGCGCAACCGCCGGACTTCGTGACCCGCAACTGACCCGGCGGCAGATTCCCATGGGATCCAGGCGGTTCTCCACTTCCCATGGCGGGCGCACCGTGGCCAGCGGCGGATCCTCGTGGGAGGCGCGGACGGAACGTCTCGACCCTGGGCCGGTCAGAGCGCCCCTCGCCTGATCTGGCCGGGTCAGCCGGCCGCCGGCACCTGCCGGCCGAGGAGGGCGGCCAGCCGGTCGATCGGCGTGGCGCCGGGCGGCGGCGTGGTGGGGTCGTGGAACGGCTTGCGGCCGGCCGGCAGCCGCTCCAGCAGCTGCCGGGTGAGGCGTTCGGCGTAGTCGACCAGGTCGTCCTGGACGTCGAGACGCCGGCCCGTCGAGGTGGCGATGTCCCAGCCGTGGACGAGGAGCTCGACGGTGCGCAGCGCCGCCACCATGCTGCCCGGCATGGTCCCCGCGGGCACGGTGACGGGCTGCTCGAGGGCACCTGGCCGGCGCAGGCCCGCGACGACGGCCGCGGCGGACGCTCGGTGGCGGCCGGCCCAGGTCGGGTCCAAGTCCTGGCCGGAGCCGCCGAGAGCCGACAGCGACGCGGCGAGAGCCTCGTTGCCCTCGACGAGGTGGCGGACCAGGTCCTCCACGCTCCAATCCTCACACGTCGACGGTGAGGACCAGCTGTCCTCGCTCACGCCTTCGACTGCACGCTGGGCGACCGAGCTCGCCTCGGCGAGGCGCGACACGGGGTCGTTCGAGTCCATGACGGCTCCTCCTCTTGCGGTCCACGGCCGGGCCGGGGCCAGTACAGCACCCGGATCCGCCAGGGCTGCGGTGAGGTCGGCCGTGGTGCCCACGAGGATCCGCCGCTTCCAGGGCGGCGTACGTCATGGGAGGCGCCGAGACGCCTGGATCACATGGGAAACTGCCCTACTTCCGGGTCTTGAACTCGATGTCGCGGATGGCGACGTTGCGGGCGCCCTCGCGAGGGTGGACGCGGACGACGGTGATGGTGACCTTGCGGAAGGTCGTGGCCTGGGACAGCTCGACGGTCTGGGGGTCGGCGCTGAACTCCAGGGGGACGCGCTCGCTGTTGCCGCTGCCGTAGGTGAGGCGCAGGACGGCGGGCTGCAGGAACGAGTCCGCGTTCTCCCCGGCGGCTCCGGAGTGGACCACGATGTGGGTCAGCGTCACCGCCTCGCCGAACACGGCCGTGAGGGCTGGTCGCGGCGGCCTCGACGACCGTGCCGGCTTCACCGGCCTCGGCGGCCCCGGCCAGGGCGCCGCCCAGAACGTCTCGGTGTTGCCGTCGAAGGCCGCCTTCGCGGGGTGGCCGCGGGTCGCGGCGTTCGCGAACCGTCGCTCCGGTGCGACGTCGACGAAGTCGTCGGTGAGCTTGTCCCACCACCCGGTGACCGTGTCGGTGACCCAGCCGAC
>JBIOYO010000172.1:0-4908 GCA_044870175.1 Nocardioidaceae bacterium
GGAAGCCCGACCCGGTGCACGCCGCCCGCATCACCACCCGGGTCCCGTGCGCGGACTGCTTCGACGTGCGCGACCGGGCGCTCCTCGCGCACGCGACCCAGATCGACCCGGACGGTCCCTGGTTCGCTTGCCCAGTGGAGGTGCACCAGGCCGCCTGGCCGACCGAGGACTACGAGCTGGCCCGCTCGTTGGTGGACGTCGAGCCACCGGAGGACGACCTGTTCGCCGGGGTGCGGGAGCTGGCGCTGGAGCACTGAGCCGTCCGCGCCGGCGCGGCTTGGGCCCAGCACCGCGCGGCTGGGACACTGGGGTCATGACCGCCCAGCTGCTTCCGCTTCTCGACTCCGTGCCGTCGCCGTCGGAGGTCAAGCCCGGCTGGATCGCGCTCGTCCTGGTCCTGCTCCTCGCCGTCGCCGTCGTCCTGCTCTGGCTGAGCATGCGCCGGCAGATCTCGAAGATCCACTTCGACGAGGACGCCGCCTCGACCCGCCGCGGGCCGGCGCCGCCCCGCCGCTGAGATCACCCGAGGTCGGCCGAGGCCGGCTGCGGTCAGGTCGGCTTGCGCGCCCGGAGCAGTGCGTCCCAGGCGGTCCGCGCGGGATCGCCGCCGTGCTCGTCGTCGGGAGGCACGGGCCTGGCGACGCGCTCGGCGCGGACCACGTCGAGCTCCCGGCCGGCCAGGTCGTCGAGCACGTCGTCGGCGGTGTAGAGGACGGCGGGGTCCTGCGGGCCGCCGGTGCCCTCGGTGAGGTTGCTGCTGTCGTGCGCGACCACCAGCAGGGTGCCGCCAGGGGTGAGCGCGTCCCAGGCCCGGCGCACCGCGGTGCGCCGTTCCTGGGCGGCCAGCTGGAGGTAGGCGAGCAGGGCCAGGTCGCTCGCCGGCAGCGGCACGGTCAGCACGTCGCCGACCACCCAGTCGACCCGGCCGTCGAGATGCTGCCGCTCGGCGAGCCGGCGCCCCTTGTCCACGGCCACGGCGGAGAAGTCGACGGCGGTCACCTGCCAGCCGCGGCCGGCCAGCCACAGCGCGTTGCGGCCCTCGCCGCAGGCCAGGTCGAGAGCTCGGCCGGCTGGAAGCCCGGCCAGCTCGGCCTCGACGAAGGCGTTCGGCCCCGCCGACCAGACCAGCGGCGCGGCGGCGTACCGCTCGTCCCAGCCGCGGGCGTCCACGCCGGCAGACTACTTCGGCGCGGCCTGCCTGGCCTTCGGGGCTTGCCCGTTCTGCTCGGCGGCCACGGCCTCGCGGACCTGCTCCATGTCCAGCCCTCGCACGGCGGTGATCACCTGGTCCAGCGCTGCCGGCGGGAGCGCCCCGGGCTGGGCGAACACC
Organism: Nocardioidaceae bacterium; assembly: GCA_044870175.1. Classification (GTDB taxonomy): domain Bacteria; phylum Actinomycetota; class Actinomycetes; order Propionibacteriales; family Nocardioidaceae; genus JBIOUF01. The sequence continues at coordinate 1,331 of JBIOYO010000172.1, forward strand.
AAGATGCCCTCGCGGAAGGCCATCAGCGTCGGGATCGAGGTGATGTTGGCGGCCCGGGCCAGCGCCTGCTCCGCCTCGGTGTCCACCTTGGCGAACACGATGTCGGAGTTGGCCTGCGACGCCTTCTCGTACGTCGGGGCGAACTGGCGACAGGGGCCACACCACGACGCCCAGAAGTCCACCAGGACGATGTCGTTGTCCGTGACGGTCCTCTCGAAGTCGGCGGCGGTCAGCGCGAGGGTGCTCATGGTGGCGGAACACCCGTGGTTCCCGGCTGATTCCCATGGCACCACGGCCGGCCGCCGCCTCCCACGTCGCACGCACCGTGGGGAGCGGCGGTTCCTCGTGGGAGGCCCCCGCGATCTACCCCCCTGGCGCCGCCGCGTGCCGGTGGCTGTCGTGGTGGCGTACGCCGTCGAGCAGGCTGACCAGCCGGACGGCTGGGTTCGACTCGCCGCTCTGCTGCCGACCATCGAGGGACGGCGACAACGACCACGTCACGCGAAGCGCCTGCTCCTCCAGCCGCGCGCCGGGACCTCCGAGCCGCCGCGCCTCGTCCTCGCCCAGCGACGGGAAGCGCGCTCGCGACAGGCGCAGCGCGGCTGGGAGCGTGGGGCCGGTGAGCCGGCTGACGACGCCCTTGGGACGGCCGCGCGGAGACGGGGTGCGCCGCCGGCCGACGGTGAGCGTCGTGCCGCCGGCGCCGCCGTGCGCGGAGACCACGGCGACCCGCCGGCCGGTGCTCACGGCGGTCTGGCACTGCGCGGTGGCCCGCGTGCGCCGCTCCGGCCCGTCGTCGGACCGGACCACCCCGGCGAGCACCCGGAGCCGGCGGCGCCAGGGGGGTGTGCCGTGCCTGTGGGCGAGCCGGCGGGCGAGCCGACTGTCCCAGGGCGAGGCGCCGGTCTCGGCAGGCTGGACCGGATCTGTCGGCTTCTGGCGCTCCGCCGGCACGGGCTCCACCGGCTGCACGGGGCTGTCCGACTGCACGTGCCGGCCGCCTCCGGGGCTCGGGCTCGCGGGCTCGGACGGCACCAGGCGGCGAAGCACCTCGGTGTCCCAGGAGCCGGACTCCCCCGGGTGGCGCCCGGTCACTGGAACGTCCTCAACAGGTCCTGGTAGACGCCGAAGACGCCGAGGACCGCCGGCACCGACAGCAGGATCGCGGTGGTCTCCAGCTGGTTGGCCCGCCGTCGCGACCGGGCCTGGAGCAGGGCGGTGCGGCGTACGACGCCCGCCACCGCGACCAGCACGCCGACGGCTGCGACGCCGGCGACCAGCCACGGACCGTACTCGGGCCACCGCCGCTCGCCGGCCACGACCAGCCCCAGCGGGCCGCCCAGCGCCGCGGCCCAGAGCGCGCCCCGGTGCAGCGCCAGGGGGAAGTGCCGCGCGCGCAGCCCGAAGGCCAGGCTGACCACGACGGTCAGGCCGGCCGGCCACGGCTCCATCGCACCGTCCCTGCCGAGCGCGAACGCCGCGACCGCGAACACTCCGGCGGTCACCAAGGTGGCGCCGGTGAGCCCCCAGTGCGCCCGGGCCACCGCGTCCTCGGCGTTGACCCTGGCCACTTCGCCGCCTTCGGCGAGCCGGCTGTCCAGGGCGAACACCCCCGAGGAGCCCAGCGCGACCCTCGGGGCGAGCCCGACTGCGAGGACGGTCACGGTGGAGACCACCGCCGCGGTGCGGACCACGTCGTCGGTGACCAGCCAGGTGGCCACCCCGACGCTGGTGAGCACCGCGAGCGTGACCACAGTGGTCGCCCCGGCCACCAGCTGGTGGCCGCACCAGGCGGCCGCGGCAACCGAGAGCGCCACCAGACCGACCAGGAGCAGTGCAGCGGCCAGGCCCGGCACCTCGGCGCGCTGGAGCGTGAGTGTCGCAGTGCCCACGCCCAGGGCGGCCGCCACCCAGGCGTGCGCGGACACTCCCGGCACAGCGCAGAGGACCGAGACCGCCAGCGCCCCGCACGCGACGGCCAGGGCGGGCCCACCCTGGAAGCCCGGGAGGACGGCGAAGGCCAGGAGGACGGCCGCGCCGGCCACGAGGCCGCCCAGGACCGCGAGCGTGGTCGCGCGGTTGCGCTGCGTCCAGCGGCCCGGCGCCTCGCTGTCCTCGACGATCTCGACCAGGTCGTGCACCAACGGCGCTGGAGGCAGGTCGTGGGCGGTCACCAGGTGGAGCCGGACGCCGTCGACGAGGCCGCTGTCCGCGAGCGGCCGGGACGGGTCCAGCACGTGGCCGAGCGACGTCGTGACGTGGACCTGGCCGAGCTCCTGGGGCTCGTCGAGCAGCTCCAGCAGCTGGGGGACCAGCAGTGCGACGGGCTCGTCTGTGGGCAGCACCAGGTCGGCGTACCGGTGCCGCCCGCTCACCGTGGCGCGGAGGTAGGGGGCCCTGGTCGAGGTGGGCACCACTACCTCCCCGGGCTGCCCGGCTCGGCCGGCGCGGTGCTCGGCGCGACCGCCGTTGGACGGATCGTCGTGTCGGTGGAGAGCAGGTGGGTGACGAACGACACGGCCACGCAGCCGGCGGCGGCGATGACGGCGAGGAAGGCGGCGAGCACGAAGGTGCGGGTGCGGTCCGACCACGTGCGCCGGAGGCGCTGGTCGCCGAACATCAGGGCGGACTCGATGCGCTGCCGGCGCACGGCGACCGCGTCGATGAGCTGCTCGTCGTACCCGTAGGACACCGCAGGACTCCTTCGACAACCTCGTCGGGCGGTAGGACTCCACGCCCGGGAGGCAGTCACAAGTCCCCCGAGCGACTCCCAGCATGGTAGGCGCAGCGCCCCGGCCGTCTCGACGAGGCCGTCGTAGGTCGTTGGCCGCCGGCGCCGCCTGGTACGTCGCCGGAGCCGGAACGGTTCGGCGTCGGCTGCCGTACGCGACCCCCTGCACGTTTGCCGCCGTCGGACAGCGGAGAGGAGCGTGACGTGGCTGGGGAACCGCAGGTGGTGGTGGTGACCGGGGCGAGCGCCGGGATCGGGCGCGCCACGGCCGAGGCGTTCGCCGCGCGTGGCGCCCGAGTGGCGTTGCTGGCGCGGGGGACTCGTGGCCTGTCCGGCGCGGCCGAGGCGGTCCGCGCGGCCGGCGGCACGCCGCTGGTCGTGCCCACCGACGTGGCCCGGGCCGAGGAGGTCGACGCCGCCGCGGACCGGGTGGAGGCCGAGCTGGGGCCGATCGACGTGTGGGTCAACGACGCGTTCACCTCGGTCTTCGCCCGGTTCACCGACATCGCGCCCGATGAGTTCCGCCGCGTCACCGAGGTCGCCTACCTGGGGTACGTCTGGGGCACCCGCGCGGCGCTGGCGCGGATGCTGCCCCGCGACCGCGGCACCATCGTGCAGGTCGGGTCGACGCTGGCCTACCGCGGCATCCCGCTTCAGTCGGCGTACTGCGGCGCCAAGCACGCCATCCAGGGATTCCACGACTCGATCCGCGCCGAGCTGCTGCACGACGGGTCCCGGGTGCGCGTCACGATGGTCCAGATGCCCGCGGTGAACACCCCGCAGTTCTCCTGGGTGCTGTCCAAGCTGCCGCGGCAGGCCCAGCCGGTCCCGCCCATCTACCAGCCCG
>JBIOYO010000173.1:0-3940 GCA_044870175.1 Nocardioidaceae bacterium
GTGTGCTCGCCGAGCACCTCCCGCGCGGCGGCCGGGCTGGTCCCAGCGGCGAGCCGGGCGGCGTACGCCGCGGGATGCTTGACGTTCCACCAGCGCACGCCGCCGACGTGGGAGTGCGCCCCCGGCCCGACCCCCCACCAGTCCCCTCCCCGCCAGTACAGCAGGTTGTGGCGGCACCGCGACCGCTCGCCGCGGGCCCAGCTGGACACCTCGTACCACGCCATCCCCGCGGCGCCGAGCACCTCATCGGCGACCATGTACTTGTCGGCCTGGTCGTCGTCGTCCGGCATCGGCACCTCACCCCGGTCGACCCGGCGGGCCAGTGCGGTGCCCGCCTCGACGACCAGCGCGTACGCCGAGAGGTGGTCCGGCTCGCATGCCAGCGCGGCGTCCAGCGAGGCCCGCCAGTCGGCGAGGGACTCCCCCGGGGTGCCGTAGATCAGGTCCAGGCTGACCTGGTCGAACCCGGCCGCCCTCGCCCATCCGACCGCGAGGGGGACCTGCTCGGGCCGGTGGGTCCGGTCGAGCACCGCCAGCACGTGCGGCACCGCTGACTGCATGCCGAACGACACCCGCGTGACCCCGCCCTCCCGGAGCGCCGCCAGGCCGGCGGCCGTCACGCTGTCGGGGTTGGCCTCGACGGTCACCTCGGCGTCCGGCGCGAGCCCGAACCGGGCGTCGAGGGCGGCCACCACTCCCACGAGGTCCCCGGGCGGCAGCAGCGTGGGGGTGCCGCCGCCGAAGTAGACGGTGTCGACGCGCAGGTCGGTGTCCCCGAGCACCCTGCGGGCGAGGGCGGTCTCGGCGACGGCTGCTCGCGCGTACGTCGCACGCCCGGCTCCGGGCAGGTCGCCCAGCTCCTCGGCGGTGTAGGTGTTGAAGTCGCAGTAGCCGCACCGGACCCGGCAGAACGGCACGTGCACGTAGACCCCGAACCCGTTCGCCCCCACACCGGCGAGCGCCGCCCGCGGCAGCGCGCCGTCCGCCGGCGCGGGCTCCCCGTCGGGCAGCCGCGGCGTCACGCCCGCCTCCCCACGCGCCGCCGGCGCCCGGAGCCGGGGGCGGCGAACGCTACGACGCGTAGAGCGCGTCCAGCGCCTTCTTGTGGTTCTCCTCCACGACCTTGCGCTTGACCTTCATCGACGGGGTGAGCTCGCCGGACTCCACGGACAGGTCGTGGTCGAGAAGGATCCACTTCTTGATCGTCTCCCACCGGTTCAACCGCCGGTTGAGCTCGTCGACGTACCCCTGCACCATCTCCTGCACCTCGGGCATCGTGACCAGCTCGGCGTAGGAGCCGGACTTGCCGTTCTGCTCCGCCCAGCCCGCCAGCGCATCGGCGTCGAGGGTGACCAGCGCGACGCAGTAGTTCCGCTCCGCGCCGTGGACCATGAACTGGCTTGCGTACGGGCAGATCGCCTTGAACTGCGACTCGATCGCCGAGGGCGCGATGTACTTGCCGCCGGAGGTCTTGAACAGGTCCTTCTTGCGGTCGGTGATCCGGACGTGACCGCTCTCGGTGATCTCGCCGATGTCGCCGGTGTGCAGCCAGCCGTCGGCGTCGAGCGTCTCGGCGGTCTGCTCGGGCAGGTTGTGGTAACCCTCCATCACACCGGGCCCCTTGATGAGGATCTCGCCGTCCTCGGCGACCTTGAACTCCGTGCCCGGGAAGACCAGCCCCACGCTGCCGAACCGGTAGTCGTCGGGGTGGTTGACCGCGGAGCCGGCCGAGGTCTCCGTCAGCCCGTAGCCCTCGAGGATCAAGATGCCGGCGACGTGGAACCACTCCGCGACGTCGCGGTTGAGGGCCGCGGCGCCGGAGATGAAGAACCGGACCCGGCCGCCGAACCGCTCGCGGATCTTGGCGAACACCAGCCGGTCGAACACCGCGTTGGCGACCTTGAGGTGCGGCGGGACCGACCTGCCCTCCAGCTCGCGGCTCTTGACCTGCCGTCCGACGGCGAACGCGGCCTTGAAGATCTTCTCCTTCGGCCCGCCCTCGTTGGCCTGCATGGTGACGATCCGCCCGTGTGCCTTCTCGAAGATCCGCGGCGCCGCGCCCATGAAGGTGGGCTTCACCACGGCGAGGTTCTCGATGATCTTGTCAACCCGGCCATCGACTGCGGTGGGGAACCCGCACGCCAGCTGGGTGGACAACAGCACCTTGCCGAAAGAGTGCGCGAGCGGCAGCCAGAGGTACTGCAGGTCGTTCTCGTCCAGGATGTCCAGGGCCTGGATCGCGGCTCCCTCGTACGTCCACGCGGCGTGGGTGAGCCGCACGCCCTTGGGCCGCCCCGTCGTGCCGGAGGTGTAGATCAGCGTGGCCAGCGACTCCGGCGTCGTGCTCTCCACCCGCTGGTCGACGAGGTCGGGCTGCTCGGTGAGCAGCTGCTCGCCGAGCTTCTCCAGCTCGGCCAGGTTGATCACCCAGTCCCCGTCGGTGGCCCCGTCGAAGGTCACCACCTTGCGCAGGTGCGGCAGCTCGGCCTTCTTCTCCTTGAGCTTGGCGATCTGGCCGTCGTCCTCGGCGAAGACGACGACGCTCTCGGAGTCGGCGAGGATGTACGCCGACTCGTCCGCCAGCGTCGAGGGGTAGACGGTCGTGGTCGCGGCCGCGGCGCACATGACCGCCAGGTCGGCCAGGATCCACTCGTAGCGGGTGCTCGACATGATGCCCACCCGCTGCTGCGGCTCGACCCCGAGCGCGACCAGGCCGGCGGCGAGCCGGGTGACCCGGTCTCCGGCCTCCCGCCAGGTGACCGGCTCCCACTGGTCGCCGACCGGGTACCGGTAGGCCTCGCGGTCCGAGCTGGCCTGGACCCGGTCCAGGAACAGCCGGCCGACGCTGGGGGGGCGGTTCTCGATCAGGCTCATGTTCTCGACGACGCTCACGGTGCTCTCTCCAGGTCTGGTCCACGTCCGACCCGCGGGGGCCGCGGCCGGCGGGTCGGGGGTGCGGCGGCTCACACGGTCTCACAAGATAGGGGGGACCCTACCCATAGGTAGCCTTCCGGGCGAGGCTCTCGCCGGAATCGGCGCCCACGAGGCGGCCTGAGGGCCGGCGCGAGTGGTCAACCGCCCTGGGCGACGTACCGCCTGGCCCGGTGGTACGCCTCCTCCGGCAGTCCGTCGACGTCGAGGAGCCGCGGCAGCAAGCCCTTCTCGGTGGTCAGGGCGCGGAACATCGTCCGCACGGTGACGCCGTGGCCGGGCCGGTCCACGAGCTCGACGGGGTCGCCGGCGCGCAGCCGGCCCTCCTCCAGCACCCGCAGGTACGCCCCCGGGCGCCCCTCCTCGGTGAACCGCCTGACCCAGCCCCGCCCGTTCGCCGCCCGGTCGCGGCCGGACGCGGCGACCCAGCCCTGGAACGTCGAGCACGGGATCCGCACCGACACCACCTGGAGCAGGCTGGACCCGACCCGCCAGGTCTCCCCCATCTCCGCGCCGCTCACGTCGAGCCCGACGGTGGTGAGGTTCTCCCCGAAGCCGCCCGAGGGCACCGGGGCACCGAGCCGGGACGTCCACCGGTCGAGGTCCTCGCGGGCGAACGCGTAGACGGCCTGGTGGGTGCCGCCGTGGTGCCTGGTGTCGGAGACCGTGTCGCCGTCGAGCCCGTCGGGGCCGACCGAGACCGGTCCCTGGACGGGCCGCTTGTCGATCGAGGTCCGGCCCACCACACCGGCATACCCCACCGGCTTCGGCCGGCCGACGTTGACCGAGAGCACATGCGGGCCGTGGGCGGACATGGCTCCATGGTGGCCTATGACGGCCTGCCGGACGCCGGGGAGCCGTCATGCTGCGGGACGGGCGGAGGACGGGCCACCTCCCCGGAACGGCGGCGCGGGCAACCACCCCCTTCGCTCGTTCCTCGCTCCGGGGGGGCCAGTCCCATCCACGCCCGCGCCGCCGCCCCGGTCCGGCGCCCCGACCTCCTCACGTC
>JBIOYO010000174.1:0-2316 GCA_044870175.1 Nocardioidaceae bacterium
GCCCGACCCGGGCACGTACTTCTACCACCCGCACACCGGCGTTCAGCTGGACCGGGGGCTGTACGGGGTCCTGGTGGTCGACGACCCCGGGGAGCCCGGGGAGTACGACGACGAATGGGTCGTCGTACTCGACGACTGGGTCGACGGAACAGGCCGCACGCCCGACGACGTCTACGCCGACCTGACCAAGAACAACGGCAGCAGCGGGTCCGGCCCCTCGGGCTCGATGGGCGGGATGGACCACGGGTCGATGGGTGGCATGGACCACGGCTCGATGGGCGGCGGCATGGGCGGCATGGGCGGCATGGGAGGCATGGGCGAGTCGATGAGCTCGCCGCTGCTCGGCGGCGCCGGTGACGTCGCCTACCCGCACTACCTGGTCAACGGGAGCACACCCGAGGCGCCATACCGGTTCACCGGCCGCCCAGGGCAGCGGATCCGGGTCAGGTTCGTCAACGCCGGCAGCGACACGGCGTTCCGGGTCGCCGTCGGTGGACACCGCATGACCGTCACGCACAGCGACGGCTTCCCCGTCGTGCCGGTGTCCACCGACGCGCTCCTCATCGGCATGGGAGAACGGGTCGACGTGATCCTCACCCTGCGCGACGGTGTCTTCCCGCTCGTGGCGTCCGCCGAGGGCAAGAACGGCCAGGCTCGCGCGCTGATCCGCACAGCCAGCGGCACCCCACCCGCGGTGGGCACCACCGTGGCCGAGCTCGGACGCCAGGTCCTGCTGGGCACCGACCTGACCGCCGCCCCCGAGGCGCGCCTTGCCAAAGGGAGCGTCGACCGTCGTCACGACGTCGCCCTCGGCGGCACCATGAACCCCTACCGGTGGACGATCAACGGCCGCAGCTTCCCCGACGCCGCACCGTTGCCAGTGACCTCCGACGAACGGGTACGGCTGAGCCTGATCAACCAGACGATGATGTTCCACCCGATGCACCTGCACGGACACACGTTCGGACTGGTCGCCGGCGGGGCCCGCAAGGACACCGTCATCGTGCGGCCCATGCAGGTCCTCGAGGTGGACCTGGACGCCGACAACCCCGGCCAGTGGGCGCTGCACTGCCACAACATCCTGCACGCCGAGGCCGGGATGATGACGTCCCTTTCCTACCGCACCTGAGAGCCCGGCATGAAGCACCACGACCATCACCCAGCCGCCGAGCCGACACAGAGGGGCCCGGCCGGTACGGCGACCGACAGCCTCCAAGCTCCGGAGCCCTCGACCACCACGACCACCGCGCCGGCCAGGCCGGGTGTGGGGGCGGGGCTGTGGAACGTCGTCACCGGTCTGATCGCGACCGTCGCCGGCATCACGCCGCACGTGCTGCACCACGTCGGCCTGTTCGCCGGCGCCTTCCTCGTCACGGGTGCTGCGAGCAATGTCCTGTTCGGCGCACTCGGGCTGCTCCTCTCCGTCCCGCTGCTACGCCGGCTCTACCGCCGGTTCGGCACCTGGAAGGCGCCGGCGATCGCAGTCGGCGTCTTCGCGATCATGTTCTCGATCTCCGCCTTCGTCATCGGCCCGGCCATCAGCCAAGAGAACCAGCCACCGACTCCGGCTCCCGGCCAAGGCCCCTCTCCCGACGAGCACGCCGGACACCACGACTGAAGCCGCGTTGAAATCCGCCGCTTCAAGGTGAGCCCGCCGGGGCCACCCACACCGAACGAGGTTGATCGAACCTTCATGGAAGCAGAGCGGAGACCTTCACCGGCCCAGGCCACAGTGAGGATGAAGGACCCGGAGAGTACTCGGTCCGGCTCGCAGGAAGGAACGCACGGTGACCAGCCGCTGGAAGGTGAACATAACCCCGACCGAAAGGGCAGCCCGCATCCTGGTCGGTGCACTCGGAGTGATTCTGGGGGCGTTCCTCTTGGGGTCGGCCTCGTCGGCGACCGCGGTCGTCCTCGAGCTGCTGCTCGTGGCCGCCGGACTCGACCTCGTGGTCACCGGCGCGCTGGGCCACTGCCCGCTCTACGCCAAGCTCGGCCACGTACCGGCCTCGATGAAGGAGAAGGTGTCATGAGCACCCCGACCCAGGGATCCGACAACCGGATGCCCTACCCCCACCGTGACCCGTACGTCAGCTATCACGTCGACGCCCCCGCGGAGCCCGGCACGGATCCCGACGCGCAGGCGCCCTCGGACCTGCCCGGCCACGGCGGGCATGGTCGCCACGGCGGTCACGGACTGATGATGCTGGTCTGCTGCATCCCGATGATCATCATCGCGGTGCTCGTGGTCGCCACCGGCGCCGCCGGCTCGGGTGCCCTGCTGTGGGCGCTGGGCTGCGTCGCCATGATGGCGAT
>JBIOYO010000175.1:0-2502 GCA_044870175.1 Nocardioidaceae bacterium
GAAGCCGCGCTCGTCGAGCGCCACGGCGTCCGGCAGCCAGTCGCAGTGCGGCTCCGCGCCGAGCAGGAGGTAGAGGCCCTTGGCTGCCACCTCATCTTCGCCTCCGCTCTCGAGGTCGCGCAGCCGCAGCCACTCCAGGTGGGCCTCGCCTCCACCGTCGACGACGGCCGTGCACGAACGGACAGTGATCCGGCTGTGCGCGCCGACCTCCCGGACGAGGTAGTCCGACATGGTCGCGCCGAGGTCGGGTCGGCGGATGCACAAGGTCACGCTCGCGGCCAACCGGGCCAGGTGCAGGGCCGCCTGGCCGGCGCTGTTGCCGCCCCCGACGACGTACACGTCCTTCTTCTTCATCTCGCGGGCGGTGCTGGTCGCGGCAGCGTAGCTGGCGCCGTGCCCGACCAGGCTCTCCAGCGAGGGACACCGAGACGGCGGTAGCGCACGCCGGAGGAGATGAGCACCGACCGGGCGCGCACCGAGTAGTCGGTGAAACGGACAGTGTGGGCCGGGTCGGCGGGGGTCCCCGGCTCGAGGCCGACGACCGGCTATCCGGCGAGGGAGCGGGCACCGAACCGGGGCGCCTGCATCCGGGCCCGCTGCGCCAGCCGCATCCCGGAGATCCCCCCGGGAAGCCGAGGTAGTTGCGGATCATCGAGCTGGTCCCCGCCTGGCCGCCGATCGCCTCGGCATCGACGACGAGGGTGGCGGCTGACGAGCCGTCCCCTGGTCCGCCGGCACCGCCGCTGCCGTGCGTCGACCCCACTCCCGACGTCAGCCGCCCTGGCGGCCGGGCGACAGGCGGTCGTTGCCCGACCCGGCCGCGTGGTCGCGCTGGGCGGGGCGAGCCGCGGGAGGGTGACCCGGACGCCCCGCCTTTCCTGTCATGAGCGAGCGAAGTGCCGTCCGTCAGCCTCCTGGGACCACCAGTCCGTGGTCGAAGGCGAACACCACCGCGGCGGCCCGGTCGCGGAGCCCGAGCTTGGCGAACACGCTGCGGACGTGGGTCTTCACGGTTCCCTCGCTGAGCACGAGCTCGGCGGCGATCTCACCGTTGCTGCGGCCCGCCGCGATGAGCGCGAGCACCTCCCGCTCACGCGGGGTGAGCACGCCGAGCGCGACCGACTCCGTCCGGGTGGGGCGTTGGCTCCGGTACGCCGCCAGCACCCGGCCGGTCACGGCGGGGTCGAGCCATGCGCCCCCCTCGGCCACGGTCCGGACCGCGCGCTGCAGGTCTTCCGCGGGCACGCCCTTCGCAGGAAGCCGGGGGCTGGAGGTGACCGAGCACGTGCACGCGGGCGAGGACGAGATGCTCCACGTGCAACGAGGGCGCGCCGTCCGGGTCCGGCGGTGGCGCGGAGTGGACCGCCGCGCCGGGCGGCTTCGTGCTCGTCCCCCGGGACACGCCGCACGGCCTTCGTGGTCATCACCCGCGCTGGTCATCGTCGGCCCGGCGGCACTTGACCGCCAGGTCGCGGCGACAGGGACACCGGTGTGGCCTGGTCCCCCGACCGTGCGTCAGTAGTTGTCGGGGTCTGCCTTCGGGATGTCGTGTGCGAGGTCGTAGGAGTAGTCGCCCTCGGTGTCCGCGGTCTCCGTGACGACGGTCACCGGCGTCGTGTCCGCTGTGGAGTCATCGCTCTCCGACACCTCCTCGTGGGCCATGTCGTAGGAGAGGTCGTCGTACACGTGCTCGTCGCCGGCACCGCCGGCAGGTGGGCCTGACATGGGCGCTCCCTCTAGGTGTCTGTCGTCGGACGGGTCGGGACCATTCCAGCCGACGACGAGGGGACTCCGCCAGCCCGGGCTCGGGCGGAGCCGGAGGAGAGGCGAGCCGGCGGAACTTCCCCTCCGGCGCGAAGCGCCCGCCTGGGAGGTTGCGCAGGCTCGCCGTTCCCGCGCAGACTGGCGCGTGCGCGCTGAGCCCACGCGTGGCCCGGGCATCACCCGGAGAGAGCCGGTGACGTGACCTGTGGCGCGGTTCGGAGCCACCCTCGGGCGGCTGGTGTCGACGCGGTGGTTCGGTGCCACGCCGGACGAGGCGCAGGCCGCGATGCCTGGGGATGCCATGGTCGCGACTCCGCTCTGCCAGATCACCCAGGCGCTCACGGTTCATGCGGACCCGCAACAGATCTGGCCATGGCTCATGCAGACCGGCCAACGCCAGGCCGGGTTCTACTCCGACTCCCGGGTGTGGGATGCCTGCGTCGACATGTACTACCGCCTCCTGTCCCGGGAACGCGGCGTTGCCCGAGAACGGTATGTCCACGTCGATGACCGCATCACGTTCGCCTGGCAGGACCGCGCGGTTGGAGACCGGATCATGGACGGGCCACCAGGAACCGCGTACTACGTCGTACGCGAGCTGGTGCCTGGGCGAGTCAAGGTGCTGTTCACCGACACCCACCTTCCCTACCTGGTGCCCGCGCGATGGCGACCGGCCGTGCGCGGGGCGCTCACCGACGTCACCGTCTTGACCCCGCGTCCGAATGGGACGACCCGCAT
>JBIOYO010000176.1:0-2825 GCA_044870175.1 Nocardioidaceae bacterium
TGGTGCACGTTGCCGTCCGGCTTCTCCTCGTCGCGCAGCGCGGCCAGCTCGCGGAGCAGGTGCTCCTGGTGCTCGTCGAGCCGAGTCGGTGTCTCGACGACCACCTCGACGACCACGTCGCCCCGGCTGCCACCCCGCAGGCCCGGCACACCGGCACCGGGCACGACCACCTGCGCCCCGGACTGGGTGCCGGCACGGATCTCCACCGGCACGGTGGGGGGAACGCCGTCGGTGAACCCCGCGGCCAGAGCGGCGTCGGCGTCCAGGCCGGCCTCGAGTGTGGGCAGGTCGACGGTGGTGCCGAGCGCCGCCGCGGTCATCGGCAAGGTGACGCGGCAGTGCAGGTCGCGGCCCTGCCGGGCGAAGACCGGGTGGACGGCGACCCGCAACTCGACGTACAGGTCACCGGGCGGGCCGCCCCCGGGCCCGACCTCGCCCTGCTCGGACAGCTGGACGCGCGTGCCGCTGTCCACGCCCGGAGGGATCTTGACGGTGAGCGTGCGCCGGGAGCGCACCCGCCCGTCACCAGAGCACTCGCGGCAGGGTTCGGGGATGATCGTGCCGTAGCCCCGGCAGGCCGCGCACGGCCGGGTCGTGCGGATCTCGCCGAGGAAGGACCGTTGCACCTGGACCACCTCGCCCCGGCCGTGGCAGGTGCCGCACCGGGTGGGGTGGGTGCCGGGCGCGGTGCCCTCGCCGTGGCATGCGGAGCAGAGCACCGCCGTGTCGACCTTCAGCTCCCGGGAGGTCCCGAACGCCGCCTCGGCGAGCTCGAGGTCGAGGTGGATCAGCGCGTCCTGGCCGCGGCGCACCCGGGGCCTGGGGCCGCGGCCGCCGCCCCCCGCGCCGCCGCCCCCGCCGAAGAACGCGTCCATGATGTCGGTGAAGGAGAAGCCCGCGCCGGCCGCACCGAACCCGGCAGAGGAGAGGGGGTCGCCGCCGAGGTCGTACATCCGCCGCTTCTCCGGGTCCGACAGCACCTCGTAGGCCCGGGTCACCTCCTTGAAGCGCTCCTGGGTCTCCGGGTCGGGGTTGACGTCTGGGTGCAGCTGTCGCGCGAGCCTGCGGTAGGCGCGCTTGATCGCCTCCTGGTCGGCGTCACGGGACACCCCAAGCAGCTGGTACAGGTCGGTGCTCACAGGTCCGTGCTCGCTGTCTCTCGTGCTCTCGTGTCGTGGTTCGTCTTCGTGGAGGGTCCGGATCCCCGTCGTCCGGCCGATCGGCGGGTCAGCGCTGGTCGAGGATCCGGGACAGGTAGCGGGCCACCGCCCGGACGCTGGCCATCGTCCCTGGGTAGTCCATGCGGGTGGGACCCACCACCCCGAGGTTGCCCACCGCCTCGTCGCCGGGCCCGTAGCCGGTGGCGACGACGGACGTGGCGCCGAGTCCTTCGTACGGCACCTCGTGCCCGATCCGTACCGTGACCCGGTCCGGGGCGCTTGCCTCACCGAGGAGCGTGAGCAGGATGACGTGCTCCTCCATAGCCTCCAGCAGCGGCCGGATCGACATCTCGAAGCCGTCCCCGAAGCGCGCGAGGTTCGCCGTACCGCCGACGACCACGCGCTCGTCGGACCGGTGGTCCGACATCGCGTCCACCAGCGTGGCGACCAGCAGAGTGACCGTCGCCCGGTCGGCCCTCGACACGCCGGCGGGCAGGTCGACCAGCCGTTCCGCCGCGTCGACCAGGCGCTGTCCCATCACCGCCCGGTTGATTCGCGCGCGGAGGTCCGCCACCTGGTCCTCGCCCACCGGGTCTGCCAGCTCGACGATGCGCTGCTCGACCCGCCCGGTCGACAAGATCAGCACCAGCAGCACCCGGGTGGCGCTCAACGTGACCAGCTCGACGTGACGGACGGTGGACCGGGACAAGGTGGGGTACTGCACGATCGCCACCTGTCGGGTCAGCTGGGCGAGCAGGCGGACGGACCGCTGGACGACGTCGTCGAGGTCGACCGCCCCCTCGAGGAGGGTCGTGATGGCCCGGCGCTCGGCCACCGACAGCGGCTTGACCTGGCTCAGCCGGTCGACGAAGAGCCGGTAACCCTTGTCGGTCGGCACCCGGCCGGCACTGGTGTGCGGCTGCGCGATCAGGCCCTCCTCCTCCAGAACCGCCATGTCGTTGCGCACCGTGGCCGGGGACACGCCGAGCTGGTGCCGCTCGACCAACGCCTTGGACCCGACCGGCTCACGCGTGGCCACGTAGTCCTCGACGATCGCGCGGAGCACCGCCATCCTGCGCTCCTCCGCCGCCACTCCTCACCTCCTCGACGCACCCAGCCCGGGCCGGATCGGCTTGGCACTCCGCGACCCGGAGTGCCAATGCTACTGCCGCGCACCCCATAGGCTGGCCCGATGCCGACCGCTGACGGCAGCTTCGCCGAGGTGGCGGACCGGGTCTGGGTGGCCCGGCACGCCTACCTCGACGTGACCGTGACGGTGGTGGCCGGCGAGGCCGGGGTCCTCGTGGTCGACACCCATGCCTCGCTGGCCCGGGGCCGGGAGGTGGTGGCGCAGGTTCGCCGGCTCTGCGCCGGCCCGGTCCGCGCGGTGGTCCTCACCCATGCCCACTTCGACCACGTGCTCGGGACCGCGGCCTTCCGGGAGGGTGAGCCGGACCTTCTCGTGCACGCCCACGAGGTGGCGGTGGCCGAGCTGCCCGGCCACCTGGCCGACCTGCGCGTCGGGTTGGCCGCCGAGCCCCTCGCCGGCCCGGCCGCTCCTCTGCGTGAGGAGATCCAGGCGACGCCGGTGGTTGTGCCGGACCGGGTGTTCTCGTCGGTCGCCGCCCTCGACCTCGGCGAGCGGTACGTCGAGCTGGCCCACCT
>JBIOYO010000177.1:0-8201 GCA_044870175.1 Nocardioidaceae bacterium
GTAGCAATGTGTCTCGATCCGCGTCACCTAGACTGGCGGTGTGCCGAAGCTCTGGAGCGGAACGATCGAGGCGCACCGCGCCGCCGTACGCGATGCCACCATCGATGCCACCGCGAAGCTCGTGGCGCAGCAGGGCATCGGTGCCGTGACGATGTCGCGCATCGCCGAGGAGACGGGGATCGGACGGGCGACGCTGTACAAGTACTTCCCCGACGTCGAGGCGATCCTCCTCGCCTGGCACGAGCGGCAGATCGCCGACCATCTCCACCAGCTCGCAGCCGTCGGCGGACGCAGCGGGGCCGCCGACACGCGGCTGGAGGCGGTCCTGGAGGCCTACGCCCGGATCAACCGCAAGCAGCCCGGCGCGCAGCTCTCCGGGCTGCTCCCGCTGCTGCACCAGGGCGACCACGTGAAGCATGCGCACGGGCACCTGCGGGACTTCATCGAGGACGTGATCACCGAGGGTGCGGCCGAGGGCCTGATGCGTGACGACGTCCCACCCGGCGACCTCGCGGACTACTGCCTCCACGCGGTCAGCGCCGCCCGGCAGCTGCCGTCGGACGCGGCGGCACGGCGTCTCGTCCAGGTGATCATGGCCGGCCTCCGACCCGACGCCCCCTGACCAGTGGTCGTGCCGGCGCCCCTCAGGCGGGCACGGCGGGACTCGCGTCGACGAGACCCGACCCCCCGTCCACGCGGACCGTCGCACCGTCAGGGATGAGACGGGTGGCGTTGTCGACCCCGACGACGGTGGGAATCCCCATCTCTCGCGCAACCACGGCCCCGTGGGTCATCATCCCGCCGATCTCGAGCACGATCCCCTGCACCGCGGAGAACAACGGTGTCCAGGCGGGGTCGGTGAACGGGGCGACCAGGATGTCACCTTGCTGGAGGCTCGCCTCGTCGGGCCGCAGCACCACTCGGGCACGACCCTGCGCGACGCCGGCGGAGACCGGGCATCCCACGAGAACGCCGTCCCGCTCGGGCGCGCCGTGCGAGCCCGACACGATCTCGCCGTCGCTGGTGAACAGCCGTGGCACTGTCAGCCGGGTGCTTGCCTCGTACTCGTCCCGGCGCTCCCGGAGGAGGGCGTGCAGACCCGGCGGCACCTCCCCGTCCAGGATGCTGCGCAGCTCGTCGAGGTGCAGGTAGTCGACGTCGTCGACGCGGTCGAGGATCCCGCGCTCCACGAGTCCAGCGGCCTCCTCCAGCAGGGCGCGACGGTAGCCGTCGAACAGGCGCACGCTGAGGAACTTCTGGTTCTCCCGAAGTCCCATGAGAGTCCGGTAGACCGTGATCAGCCGACCGAGGACGACGGCCTTCGCCGCGCCGAGCGGGGTCGCACGCACGTTGGTGAGCAGGTCGCCGACCGCCTCGACGGCCTCACGCTCGGCATCGGCGAACCGGACCCGGTGCTGACCTGGTGGACCCGGGCGGCAGTTGGTCACGATGGTGGCGAACAGCTGGCTGGGCTGATCGCCCCACCGCGGACGCGTGATGTCGACCTCGCCCGGCCCCCGCATGCCGTACTGGCCCAAGAACGCCTCCAGAGCGGCGCGGAAGTCCGGCCCGCCTTCGAGGTTGTCCAGGCCGGACATCGAGAAGGGCTCCGGCGGAGCCTTCAGGAATGCGAGCACGTCCGGGCTCGACATGGCGAGGTCCGCCAGGTCTGCGAGGGCGAACGCCATCTCGGTGGTGACGTTTCCTGGCAGTGACTTGTCGATCGCGGAGATGTCGACGGCTCGGCCGAGCCACCTTCCGGCAAGGCCCTGGACGAGTCCCCGGGCGCGTAGCGCCGACACCTGTGGCACCGTCAGCCGGAGGAACATCTGCAGCGGCCACGTCTTCAGCTCGTGCTGGATGCGCTCGATCCGCTCTGCGCCGCGCGCGTCGCCGACCGCGGACCGGCTGTCGGCCGCGAGCCCGTCGCTGAACGCCACGACGCTGGCCTGCCGGGAGCCCATGTCGGCCCAGCACAGGTCCGCCGCGATGCGCCCGAGCAGCCCGAGGACGAACCGGTTCAACCGCCAGTCCCTCAGGAGGTCGCGCCGGTGTCCCACCGCGAACTCGGGGCGTCGGGCGATGTCCAGCAGGGACTCCCCGACGCGCTTGTCCATGCTGCCCGCGGCCTGCGAGAGCAGGCGCCGGCTTAGCCGGTGGTGCAAGGGCTCGGTGTAGTCGAAGAACAGGCGGTTCCCGACAGGCACGAGGTGCGTGCTCTCGCCGTTCGCCTCGCGTGACCCGAAGGGGAAGAAGGTGCGCAGTACGGACAGCGCGAGTGGCTTCATCGCGTCGGTCATCATCTGCTGATGGCCGAAGGAGAAGAGCACGTGCAGCCTCCCGTCGGTCGGTGCGGGAGGCGCCGGGAAGAGGGACGTGATCGGCCGTGACTGCAGGATGGTGAACCGACCGTCGGCGTACGCCCATTCGATGTCTTGTGGCTGACCGAGGCGCCGCTCGATGCGACGGCCGAGCTCCGCGAGCGTGGTGATGGCCGGGTCTGGCAGCGCCTGCGCGGTGCGCTGGGCGTCCGGCACGTCTGCTCGGGTGACCCCGGAGGGCGCGGCGGGCACGATCTTGAGCTGCTTGTCGCCGAGCACCGCATGCACCACCCCGTCGGCGGTCACCCGGTAGAGGTCAGGGTTGACCAGCCCCGACACGACTGACTCACCGAGGCCGTAGGCCGCGTTCACCACGAGGCTCCGCCGGTGTCCGCTGACCGGGTCGGCCGTGAACATCACCCCGGCCACGTCGGAGTCCGCCATGCGCTGCACCACGACCGCGAAGCCCGGACGACGCTGGTCCATCCCATGCCGCGCCCGGTAGGCGACCGCGCGGTCGGTGAACAGCGACCGCCAGCAGCACTGGACGTGGGCGAGGAGGTCCTCCTCGCCGGCCACGTTGAGGAAGCTGTCGTGCTGCCCGGCGAACGAGGCGTCTGCTGAGTCCTCCGACACCGCGGAGGACCGGACCGCGTACAGGTGCCGGGTGCCGGCGCGACGCCACGCGGCCACGATGCTGTCGCGTACGTCGTCGGGCACCGATCCCTGCGCGAGGTGGACGTCGAGCCTCCTCCCGGCCGCCGTGAGCGCGTCCTGGTCGTCACACCCGGCCCGCTGCAGCTCCTCGAGCAGCGCGTCCACGCCGGGACAGGCTTCGAGGAAGCGCTCGAACGCACGGGTTGTAACGGTGAACCCCGGAGGAACCGGGAGACCGGCCGCGCTCAGGAGCCCAAGGTTCGCTCCCTTGCCGCCTACCACGTCGACACGGGTTCCGTCGGGGTCGTCGAACGGGACTACGTAACCAGGCATGGGCTGACCCCTCGATGACGTGTCGATATGACCCGACGATGGCAGGACGGACGTGCGCCGGGCCTGAGCAGGCCGGCCTCCCCGTGGACGCGACCTCAGCGTAGGTGGCCCGCTGGGTTGGGGCGACGGGCTGCAGGACGCATGTTGCACGGCGACGTGACCAGGCGCGGGACGAGGAGCGGTTCAGGCTCCCGGCCGCTCACGCGTCACGGCGGCCGATGACCACGAACCCGATCGCGAGCGCGACCACGCCGTAGAGCGCGAACACCCCGAACCCCGTCCACGGCCCGAGGCTGTTCGGGTCACTTTGCACCGCGATGAAGATCTGGTTGCCGGCGTCCATCGGCAGGTAGGGCCCGATGTTCTCCTGCCACGAACCGGGCAGGAGGTCGATGAGGATCGACGGCACGAACATCACCCCGAAGAGGGTGGCGATCGTCCCCGCGCTGCTCCGGATGATCACGCCGAGACCGAGCCCGAGCAGCCCGAGGACGACCAGGTAGAGGCCACCGCCGACGATGGCGCGCACGACGCCGGGGTCACCGAGAGAGGCGCTCAGCTCCTCACCGGTCAGTGATGCCTCGAAGACCACGTAGGCGACGAAGCACGACGACACTCCCACAACCAGGGCCGAGACGGTGAAGACGAGGGTCTTCGCCAGGAGGACGACCCGCCGTTGCGGCACGGCGGCGAAGGTCGTGCGGATCAGCCCGGTGCCGTACTCGCTGGTGATGATCAGGGCACCGAGGACGCCGACGGCGATCTGGGACAGGTGCAGCCCCGCCAGACTGAGCCGGATCGAGTCCGTGGTCACTCGATCCTCCGCGCTGAGGTTCGGCACGATGAAGATCGCCGCCAGGCTCGCGATCACGATGTTGGAGACGATCGCAGCGATCATCGTCCAGAACGTGGACCGGACCGACCGGAACTTGCACCATTCCGAGCGCAGAACGTTCGTCGGGTGCGGCCGTGCGGTCGGCGCCGCATGGCGTGGCGGGGTCATGACTGCCACCGTGCTCTCACCCCTCCTGGTTGCCGCTGCCGACCCCGGTGAGGGTCGAGCGGTAGTCGACGGCCTCGCCGGTCAGCTCCATGTAGCGCTGTTCCAGCGTCGCCTCCTGCGTGGCCAGCTCCTGGAGCGTCAGGCCGTTCAACCGGGCGACCTCCCCGACCAGGTCGGTCGTGGCCCCGGAGAGCAGGAGCATGGTCGGGTCGCCGTTGCGGGCGACCTGGACGCCTCGCGCGCTGAGCAGGCCCGCGAGCGCCTCGGCCTCCGGCGAGCGCACCCTCACGAGGATGTCGGACCCAGTGCGGAGAAGCTCCTGCACCGTGGTCTCCGCGATCAGCCGCCCCCGGCCGATGATCACCAGGCGGTCTGCCGTGATCGCCATCTCGCTCATCAGATGGCTGGACAAGAAGACGGTGCGGCCCTCAGAGGCCAGCGACTTCACCAGCATCCGGATCCACAGCACACCCTCGGGGTCCAGGCCGTTCACCGGCTCGTCGAACATCAAGACGGGGGGGTCGCCGAGGAGTGCGGCCGCGATGCCGAGGCGCTGGGCCATGCCGAGGGAGAAGCCGCCGACGCGTTTCCCGGCGACGTCGTGGAGCCCGACCAGACCCAGCACCTCCTCCACGCGGGAGCGCCTGATCCCGTTGCTCAGAGCCAGGCTCAGCAGATGGTTGTAGGCGGTCCGGCCCCCGTGGACAGCTCGGGCCTCGAGCAGCGCGCCGACCTCGTGGAGGGGGCGGCTGTAGGCGGAGTACCTGCGGCCGTTGACCGTCACGGACCCGGCGGTCGGAGCGTCCAGGCCGAGAACCATGCGCATCGTCGTGGACTTCCCCGCCCCGTTGGGACCGAGGAAGCCCGTGACGTGACCGGGTTGGACGGTGAACGAGAGGTCGTCGACGGCCAGAGCGGCACCGTAGCGCTTGGTCAGACCGGTGGCTTTGATCATGGGGTTTCCTCGCAGCGCCTCCGGTCAGTGCCCGGACGGGCCGAGAACGCCGCTGAGGTGGAGCGCGACGAACGCGACGACAAGGAGAACGACGAGCGCCGCCACCACATACGTGGCTCGGCGTGAGCGGGGCGCCAGCTCACCGCTGTCGGCCGGCGAGGGAGTGGAGTGGCCGGCGGGGTACTGCGGGACGTCGGACATGGCGTAGGCCTTTCGAGTCTGGTTGGGCGTGCTGCCACGACCCTCACAGTGTTATCGATACATACTGTCGCTGTCAAGGCACTATGTCGCACTGCTGGCCTGGTGGCCAGGTGCCCCGCGACCTACCCGGTGTGCACCGCGGTCGCGCCGGCCCGACGCGGGTCCCCGGCCGCGACCAGACCACTCACCCGGGCCCACAGCGCCGCGTTGACACCGCCGAAGTACATCGAGTGCGGCGGCATGCGACGTACGGGGAAGCCGATGTCGTCGGGCACCGGCAGGTCCTCCTCGTGGTCCAGCCGGAACGCCGGCTCCTCCTGCGGACGCACCCGCATGTGCATCCGGGGATGCGCGATCGCCGCGCCGAGGTCGAGGCCGCCGTTGGTGAACAGGGCCAGGAACTGCGCGAGCGCGGTGGGGATCCGGTCGGACCCCGGCGACCCCACTGCGAGCGCGGCACTGTCGCCGGCGCGGCGCCCGACGGTGGGCGCCATGTTGGACGTCAGCCGGGTGCCAGGGGGGAGATGGTGGGGGCCGCTGGCGAGGAGCTCCTGCTCGCCCAGGCAGTTGTTCAGCGCCAGCCCGGTGCCGGGCACCATGACGCCGGAGCCGTAGCCGGAGGAGACGGTCACCGCGCAGGCTCCGCCCCGGTCGTCGACGGCCGAGACCGTTGCGGTGCTCGGCGAGGTCAGCGCCAGCCGGCCGGCCGCGCGGATGCCGCCGAGCAGCTCGTCGGCCCGAGCGGTCCGGGCCTGCTCGCTCTCGGGGTCGGGCAGCCCCGCGCCGAGCACCATGGCCTGGGCGCGGGCGAGGACCCCGAGCTCCTCGGCCGACCACGTCGTCCCCGACGGCAGCCCGTGGAGCAGCTCCAGGAGGGCGGCGACCGCGACGCCGCCCGCGGCCGGCGGCGGGTTCGTCGCGAGGGTCCACCCGCCGCTGGTCACCAGCAGCGGTCGGCGTACGACCGCCTCGTAGGCCTCGAGGTCCGCGCGCGTGAGGATTCCAGCGCCGTCGGCGACCTCCTGGGCCACCATCCCGGCGAGGTCGCCGGTGTACATCGCGTCGGCGCCCTCCTCGGCCAGCTGCCGCACGGTGCCGGCAAGCCCCGGCACGACGACGAGCTCACCGACTCCGATCACCGATCCCTCGGCGGAGTAGACCGCAGCCCGGCTCTCCTCGTGCCAGCCGAAGATGGGGTCCTGCACGTAGGACAGGTAGTAGTGCGACGCGCTCCCGTGCGGGAACCCCCCGGCCGCCGCGACGGCCGGCTCGAGCAGCCGCCGCCACGGCAGGGACCCGTGCCGGCGCCAGGCCACGTCGAGCGCCTTGAGGGCGCCGGGGGTCGCCACCGAGCCCGGGCCGATCGTCATCGTGGTGTCGCCGGCGTACGGCGTGACCACCTCCCACACCCCGTGCCCGAACCGCTCGGGTGGCAGGCCCCGGCCGGGCATCTCCACCCCGCCGTCGACCGTCTCCGGCTCGCCGTCGTGCGGCTGGATCGCGACGTAGCCGCCGGCGGTCAGCGACACCAGGCCCAGCTCGGTCACCATCGTGGTCACCGCCGCGGCGACCGCGGCGTCGACCGCGTTGCCGCCCTCGAGCGCGACGCCGACGCCGGCCTGCGCCGCGAGGTCGTTCGGCGCGGCGACCGCGATCCCGTGGCCGGCCTCCAGCGGGCTGCCGGGCTCGGTCATGCGCCGCACTCTAGTTGGGACTCTTCACGCACCACCCCGCCGAGCCGTCGTATCTGCCCCCGAATCGCCCGCCGAGCCGTCGTATCTGGCGCCGGGTCGCCCGTCGAGCCGTCGTATCTGGTGCCGGGCCGGCTGTCGAGCCGTCGTATCTGCCGCCGGGTCGGGTGTCGAGCCGTCGCATCTGCCGCCGGGTCGGGTGTCGAGCCGTCGCATCTGGCGGCGGCTCGGCGCCCGTACGGCGTGCAGAAGAGACGGCTCGGCGCCCGCCGCGTGCAGAAGAAACGGCTCGGCGCCCGCCGCGTGCAGACGAGACGGCTCGGCGCCCGTACGGCGTGCAGAAGAGACGGCTCGGCAGACATCGAGGGGGGCGGATGCGACGGGTCGGGGAGGGATCGCTGCCGTGGAGGTCTGGGCCGGTCAATGTCCGGCCGCGGGGTGGGGTATGAGTTGCCCATGACCAGGTCACAGGACGTGCTGCCGCTGCTGGACCGGCTCGAGGGTCACCTCGACGCCGCGGTGGAGCTGCGGCACCGGCTGCACGCCGACCCGCGGGTCAGCGGCCAGGAGCGGGACACCGCGGTGGCCGTGACGACGGCCCTGGGAGGCGGGGGAGAGCCGTCGGCGATCGGTGCGGCCCTGGTGCGGGTCGGCCCGGAGGACGGCCCGGTCGTGGCGCTGCGCGCGGAGATGGACGCGCTGCCGGTCGAGGAGCAGACCGAGGTGCCGTGGCGGTCGGCCAACGGCGCGATGCACGCCTGCGGCCACGACGTCCACCTCGCGGCGGCGTACGCGGTGGCGAGGACGCTGCGGGACCTGCCCGGACCGCTGCCGCTCCTGCTGGCACTGCAGCCACGCGAGGAGGGCTACCCCTCGGGCGGGGCGGACCTGGCCGCCTCGGCGGACCTCGCGGAGCACGACGTCCGGGCGTTCCTCGGCGCCCATGTGCAGCCGCGGATCCCGGGCGGCTGCTTCTCCGCGACGCCGGGGGCGGTGAACGCCGCTGCGGACCAGTTCGGCATCGTGGTGACCGGCCGGCC
>JBIOYO010000178.1:0-12548 GCA_044870175.1 Nocardioidaceae bacterium
TCGGCGCGGGCGCGAAGCTCCACCTGGCGCAAGCCGCCGCGCCGCATCGAGTCCGCCGAGTGCATCACGTGCGACTCGTGCCTGCGCAGCTGTCCCCCCGAGTTCGGGGCCATCTTCAACGAGGGGCTCGACGTCGTGATCGTCCCGGAGCTCTGCTCCGGCTGTCCCGCATGCGTCCTGGTGTGCCCCGTCGACTGCATCTACGTCGACCCCGACTGGTCGGCGACCGACGACGAGATGTGGGCACATGTCGAGCTCAGCCGAGGAGCCGCACGATGACGGGCGTCACCGAGCTGCAGGCGACGACGCGCCGTCAGGCAATGCAGCAGGCTCGACGGAGCCGCCGGCCGAGCCGCCTGGGCACCCAGGCCGGAACTGCTGAGCCGGACCACGCGCTCGACCCCGAGGCCGGCTTCCCAGCCCTGCTGAAGCAGGTCTGGCGGCGCGCCACCGGGGCGGGCCTCCCCGGGGGCGTGGACCTGCTGCTCACCCTGGACGGCCGGGTGCCCGCCGACGTCGCCCTCCGCGCCCTCGCGGTGACCGACGAGTGCGCCCTGGAGGCGCTGTTCGGTGTGTCGTGGCGCAGGGACGCGACGACCTCCGCCATGGACCGGACCGACCCCGAGCACCCGGCGTTCCACGGTGCGCTCGGCCTGACCACCGGCGGGCGACTACTGGTCGGCGTGCCGTCCCGGGCGCTGTCGACCGCGAAGGAGGAGCTGGTCGGCGTGCCGATGCGGGTGCCCTGGTCGGCCGAGGCCCTGTCGCACTACACCGAGCTGGTGTCGGCGGCGGGGTCTGCCCAGCGCGCCGCGCTCTCGGACTGCCGGGCCTGGCTCGCTGCGCTCGGCGCGGACGGGCGGGACACGCTCCTTCAGAACCTGCGGGAGGCGGCGCAGCGGACCGCCCCGTTCGTGCTGTACCAGGGCGACCAGAGGTACACGAACTTCCGGGAGCGCAACAACCTCGCCGGGAAGACGCTCTGGGCGGCGCACCCGGACTGCGCCCTGGGTCGCCTGGAGGGAGTGGCGCTCGAGCTCTGGGCCGAGGGCGACGTGATGACCACCGTCTGCCTGACCCTGCTGGTGCGGTCGGCGGGCTTCGCGAGGATCGAGGAGGCGAACGGGACCCAGCTCACCTTGGACCACGTCGCGTTCCTCCTGGAACGGACGCGGCAGACGTACAACCAGGCCTGCGGGGCCGAGGTCACGCCGCCGGCCGGCTCGGCCGGCGTGGCACAGCTGCACGAGCTGGCCGCCGCCCTGTCCTCGCACCGTCGCCGGCTGGGGGGGCGTGTGCAGCTCTACCGCGAGATCCACGGGGCGCTCATGCACAAGGTGGAGCGGGCCGCTGCTCCGGCGGGGAGCCGGGTCGCCCCTCGTGAGCGCCGGCTGTGCGCGCGGCTCACCCGGCAGCTGCCGTTGCAGGGCGAGTCGATCGCGGAGCTCCGTGACGGGCTGACCAGCGACCCCGAGTGGCTGACCCTGCCGCTGGGTGAGCACACCACCGGGTTCGAGGCACTGGTCCATGCCACCGTGGCCGGCGCGAGGCACGAGCTCGCGGCCGACTTCGCCATGAGCCGCGGGCTGCGTGCGCTGGGCCGGCTGCAGGAGGCGATCCGTTCCGAGGACTGGGCCGCAGTCACGTCATGGGAGCTGCCGGCCTACTACTGCTGCGTCGTCGCGGCGGCGGACGCGTCCCGGCTCTTCGACGGGTCCAAGGCCCGCGTGGCCGACGCGGCGTGGGCGATGTCGTCGCGCATGCAGTACAACTCGTGGCACTTCATCGCGGGCAACCTGCCTCGGACGCCCGCCGTCCTCGCGCGCGACCACTTCGTGCCGCCGACCATCCCGGACCTCGCCTACTTCTCCGACCAGCACCACCGCGGGCACGTCGCGGCCCGGGTGCGCTTCAGCATCCGCAGCCCGCAGGCGGTGACGGTCCTCGGCCGGCGCTTCGACGGGTTCGTCGACCTGCGGCTGCTCAGGTGCGAGGGACCGCCGTTCACCGAGCAGGACCTCCTGGAGGCCCACCGCACGTCCGGGCTGGTCGCCACCGCCACCGAGCTGCTGGGCGACCTGGTCGCGGACGGGGCGTGGTGCGAGGTGAGCGCGTTCGACTCCGACTGGCACTGGCGACAGGTCACCGGGGCCCCGGCAGGCCGGCACGACGACGGCTCCGCCGGCGCTCTGCTCTGCCCGGCCCACGACCTCCGGGTGGAACGCGATGCCTGAGCTCTCCGAGGCGCTGTGGGGCACCCGGCCGGCCGGCGGCGAGCCCCCCCGCGGAGGCGCCGCCGGCGAGACTGCCGGCGGCCTCACACACCTGCCGGCCGCCCAGCAGCCGGACTGGGCAGACCACCCGGATCTCGGCTGCATCCGCGCAGAGCTCGCGGCGCTGCCCTCGCTGGTCGACCATCGCGACGTCGAGGCACTGCGAGCCGGCCTCGCCCGCGTGCAGGCCGGAGCTGCGTACGTCCTCCACGTGGGGGAGTGCGCCGAGCTGTTCACCATGGCTGACGCCGTCCACGTGCGGCGCAGGATCCGGCTCTACCGGAGCCTCGCGGCACACCTGAGCCTGCGCACCGGCCGTGAGACCGTGCTGGTCGCTCGCATGGCCGGGCAGCATGCCAAGCCCCGGAGCGCGCCGGTCGAGACGCTGCGGGACGGGTCGGTCGTCCCCACCTACCGCGGTGACGCGGTGAACGGGCTGACCGCGACGCCCCGCCAACGGCGAGCCGATCCCTGGCGCCTGCTGACCAGCTACGACCGCTCCAGGCAGACGCTCGACCAGCTGGCCAGCTGTGGCGTGGGGGGGTTCTCGGGATTCGTCGCTCACGAGGCGCTGCTCCGCGACTACGAGGAGCCCATGACCCGCGGGGGACCCGCTGCGTACGCCGGCAGCGCGCACCTGGTGTGGGTCGGTGAGCGGACCCGTCAGCTCGACGGCTGGCACGTCCAGTGGGCGGCGTCCCTGGCGAACCCGGTCGGAGTCAAGGTCGGTCCCGGTGCCTCCGGTCCCGACATCGCCGGTCTGGCCGGTGCACTGAACCCCGGACGGACCCCCGGCAGGCTCAGCATCATCGCGAGGCTGGGCGCGGCCGCGCGTGGACGGCTCGCGGAGCTGCTGCCGAGCATGCCGCACGGGGACCCGGCGGTGTGGATGTGCGACCCGATGCACGCGAACACGCTCAAGGCGGGCGGCGCCAAGGTCCGTCTGCTGCCCGACATCCGGGCCGAGGTGAGCACCTTCGTCGACGTGGTGCGCTCGGCTGGGCGCCACCCGGGCGGCCTTCACCTCGAGGTGACTCCCGACGACGTCGCGGAGTGCCGCGACGCCCTGGCGCCGCCCTCGGCGCCGGGTCACGCGCCTCCCTGCGACCCGCGGCTGAACCCGCAGCAAGCACATGACGTCGTCGAGCACTTCGCCGACGCACTCCGGAAAGCACGAAGGACTGGGAGCCACTGATGACCTCCATGCCCACCCCTTCCTACGGCGAAGCGTGCACGAGCTTCCCAGGTGACGAGCTCGACGTCCTCGCTCGCCTCGCCGACGCCGGGCTCCACGACAAGTGCGTCGCGTACGAGAGCGAGGCCGAGTGGTGCTTCGCGAGCGGCGCCGTCGCAGATCTCACCGTGGACCGTCGCGGCACCCACCTGTCGCAGCGCGCCGACCTCGGTCCGTCCAGGACCATGCCATGGGACGGCAGGCCGCTCCGGCAGCTCCAGGGGATGCTGGACGGCCTGACGCTGCCGGGGTGGCGCGCGTACGGCTGGGCGGCGTTCGAGCTCGCCTACGCCGAGGACGGCGACCTCGACGCGGTCGGCGACCAGCCACTGGCCCGGCTCCTGGTCCCGCACACCGAGGTGCGCCTCAGCAACGGAACCGCCCGGATCCGCTCCTTCGACGCCTCCACGTTGGAGGCCGTGCGGTCGCTCGTCGTGGCGGAGCCGGCGCCACCAGGCCGCTGCACCCCGGTCGACGTCAGGGAGCATCGTTCGGAGGAGTACCTGCGCGCCGTCGAGCTCGCCGTCCAGGAGATCCACGACCATCGGCTCGAGAAGGTCATCCTCTCCCGGCGGGTGCAGCTCGAGGAGCAGGTCGACCTGGTCCGCACCTACGTCGCCGGACGGCGCGCCAACACTCCCGCGAGGTCCTTCCTGCTTCGACTGGGCGGGCTGGAGGCCACCGGCTTCAGCCCCGAGATCGTCGTCAGCGTCACCCCGCACGGAAGGGTGACCAGCCAGCCGCTGGCCGGGACGAGGGTGCTGACGCTCGACGCGGCCCGCAACAAGGCGCTCCGGACCGAGCTGCTATCCGACCCGAAGGAGATCTACGAGCACGCGATCTCGGTGAAGGCCGCCTGGGAGGAGCTCCGCCCGGTCTGCCGACCCGGCACGGTCGTCGTGGAGGACTTCATGACCGTGCGACCCCGCGGCAGCGTGCAACACCTCGCGTCCCGCGTGGCCGGCGTCCTCACCACCGGCGCCACCGCCTGGGACGCGTTCGGTGCCGTCTTCCCCTCGGTCACCGCGTCCGGCGTCCCGAAGCAGGCCGCCTACCGCAGCATCCGCGCTCACGAGCCCGACGCGCGGGGCCTGTACAGCGGTGCCGTACTGACCGTCGACAGCACCGGCGCCATGGACGCGGCGCTGGTCCTCCGGGCCGTCTACCGCCAGAGCGGCCGGACGTGGCTCCAGGCCGGCGCCGGGATCGTCGGGCAGTCGGACCCGGCACGCGAGCACGAGGAGACCTGCGAGAAGCTCGACAGCGTCGCTCGCCACGTGGTCCGCACCCTTCCCGACCAGTCGCCGCAGCGCCACGCAGCCACCACCGCGCTCGCCGCCGGCGCTCCGAGCTGAGGGGGTCGCTGCCATGCTGCACGGCTGCTCACCGTGGCCGGAGGACGTCGCCCGGCGGTATCGCGAGCAGGGCTACTGGCGGGGGGAGAACCTGTCGGACCTGTTGCGCGCGTGGGCCGAGCGGTCTCGGTCGGACATCGCGCTGGTGGACCAGGGCGTCCGGACCAGCTACGCGGAGCTCGACCGCCGGGTCGACCGTCTGGCGGCGGGCCTCCGCGCGGAGGGGATCCGGCCGGGCGACCGCGTGGTCGTCCAGCTGCCGAACTGCGTCGAGTTCGTCTCGGTCTGCTTCGCCCTGTTCCGCATCGACGCCAAGCCGGTCTTCGCGCTGCTCGCGCACCGGGAGGACGAGATCGGTCACCTGTGCGCACTCTCGGGAGCCGTGGGGTACGTCGTGCCGGGCAGGTACCGCGGCTTCGACTTCACCGCTCTCGCCGAGCGGATCGCCCGCGCCCACCCCGGGCTTCGCCGGGTCTTCGTCCTGGACGGCTCGGTGCCCGCGGCGACCTCGGACCTGGCCTCGCAGGAGAGGTTCGTCGCCTTGGCCGAAGTGGACGGTGAACCGGCACCCCTCGGTCCACCGGACCCGTCCGACGTGGCGTTCTTCCTGCTCTCAGGTGGCACCACTGCCCTCCCGAAGCTGATCCCGCGGACCCACGACGACTACGCCTACCAGCTCCGAGCCACCACCGAGCTGCTCCGCCTCGGCCCGCGCGACACCTACCTCGCCGTGCTGCCGATCGAGTTCAACTTCGCATGGGGCTGCCCAGGCGTGCTCGGCACGCTGGCCGCCGGCGGGCGGGTGGTGCTCTCCGACAGCCAGGACCCGCACGAGTGCTTCGCCCTGATGGAGGACGAGCAGGTGACCTTCACCTCGCTGGTGCCGACACTCGCCCAGCTCTGGCTGGAGGTCGCCGCCGACCTCGGTTCGGCGCCGCCCGGTCTCCGGCTGGTCCAGATCGGGGGCGCGCCGCTGTCCCGGGTCGTGGCCGAGCAGGTGGGGCCGGCGTTCGGATGCGCCCTGCAGCAGGTCTTCGGCATGGCCGAGGGGCTGCTGACCTTCACCCGCGACACGGACGCCGCGGAGACCGTGCTCGCCACCCAGGGCCGCCCGCTCTCGCCCGCCGACGAGATCCGTGTCGTCGACGCCGCCGGCGCGCAGGTCGCACCCGGCGAGCCCGGTGAGCTGATCACCCGGGGGCCGTACACCCTGCGCGGCTACTACAACGCGCCGGAGCACAACGCCAAGGCCTTCACGCCTGACGGGTTCTACCGGACCGGGGACCTGGCCCGGCTCACCGAGGACGGCGGCGTGGTGATCAGCGGGCGCGTCAAGGACGTGATCATCCGCGCCGGGAACAAGGTCTCCGCCGCGGACGTGGAGGGCCACATCCTGACGATGCCGGGGGTGCAACGGGTCGCCGTGGTCGGAGTGCCCGACGCGTACCTGGGGGAGCGGATCTGCGCCTGCCTGATGGTGTCCGGCGACCCACCGGCCCTCCCGCTCGTCCGCAGCTGGCTGCTCGAGCGCGGGATCGCGAGCTTCAAGCTCCCCGACGTCGTGCTGGTCGTGCCCCGGCTGCCACTGACCGGCCTCGGCAAGGTCGACAAGCAGGCGCTGGCTCGGCACGCCGTCCGGGTCACGCAGGCCGAGGCCGCGGCGTCCGGGCCGGACGAACCCACCGAACGACACCACAAGGAGCTGCACAGATGACCATGGACGCCATCGGCGGACCGCCGACGATCGAGCAGATGCGAGCCGCCGTGGCCGAGATCCTCGGGTCGCCGCCGGCCGCCATCCCCGACGACGCCAACCTGTTCCAGCTCGGCCTGGACTCGCTGGGCGTCATGCGCCTGGTCACTCTGTGGCGGCGCGAGGGAGTCAGGGTCTCCTCCCGAGACCTCGTGGCCGACCCGACGCTGCGGGCCTGGCAGGCGCACCTCGACCTGCTGCGCCGGGCAGCGCAGGACGAGAGCCGGGCGGGCAACGTCGAAGCAACCGCCCCGCCCGTCTGAGCACGTGACCGCCGCCATCGGCCGGCCGGGCGACCCGGACTCCGGGAACACTGGCCGGTGCCCGCCGTACCCCACGCCGGAGCCGCGCCGGCTGTGCATCGTCGGGGCCGGACCGCGCGGCGTCTCCACGCTCGAGCGCATCTGCGCCAACTCGTCGTGGATGGCCCCGGGAGTGCCGGTCCACGTCCACGTGGTCGACCCGTTCCCGCCGGGGCCGGGACGGGTCTGGCGCACAGACCAGTCCCGCCGGCTGATGATGAACACGATCTCCTCGCAGGTCACGCTGTTCACCGACGACACCGCGGAGCTTCGTGGGCCCGTCGTCCCCGGACCCAGCCTCTACGAGTGGGCCGGGCGAGTCGCGCGGGGTCCCGGCGTCGTGGAGCTGACCCCGGAGGACCGTGAGGAGGCCAAGCGGCTCGGCCCCGACAGCTATCCGACCCGCGCCTTCTACGGCCGCTACCTCGCCTGGGTCTTCGGCAGGGTCGTCGGGTCCGCGCCGGCCGAGGTGACGGTCACGGTGCACCGCACCCGGGCGGTCGGCCTGGACGACGGTCCGGACGCCAGTCAGGTGGTGCTGCTCGAGAACGGGACACGACTCGAGGGAGTCGAGGCGGTGGTGCTCGCCCAGGGCCATCTCGACGTCCGGCCGGACCCGGTCGAGGCCCGGCTCGCCGGCTTCGCCGAGACGCACGGCCTGACATACGTCGCGCCCGCGAACCCGGCCGACGTCGACCTGACCTCGATCGCCCCGCGCCGGCCGGTGGTGGTCAGGGGACTCGGGCTGAGCTTCTTCGACCACCTGGCGCTGCTGACCACCGGTCGAGGAGGCCGGTTCGAGCGCAAGGACACGGGTCTCGCCTACGTCCCCTCAGGCGGCGAGCCGACGATCTTCGCCGGGTCGCGCCGCGGCGTGCCGTACCACGCTCGAGGTGAGAACCAGAAGGGAGCCCTCGGGCGGCACGACCCCCAGCTGCTCACCGCGCCGGCGATCGAAGGCCTGCGCAGGAGGTCCGACCGCTCGGCAGCGCTGGACTTCCGTCAGGACATCTGGCCCCTGGTGGCGGCAGAGGTCGAGACCGTCTACCACACGACCCTGCTTGCGAACCGCACGAACCTCCGCCGGGCGCGGGCGCTCCGCAGGCGGCTCCTGGCTGCCACCCGGTCCCGTCGAGGGCACGAGGCGATCCTGTCCCGGTTCGGGATCGCCGCGACCGAACGCTGGGACTGGCGGCGGGTCGCCGACCCCTGCGCGGAGGTCCGTTTCGGCGATGCCGAGCAGCACCGGACCTGGCTGCTGGACTACCTGCGGGCAGACGCGGCCGCGGCGCGGATGGGCAACGTCACCGGACCGCTGAAGGCGGCGACGGACGTGCTGCGCGACCTGCGCAACGAGGTCCGGCTCGCGGTGGACCACGGCGGCGTCACCGGCGCGTCGTACCGCGCACACCTGGACGAGTGGTACACGCCCCTCAACGCATTCTTGTCGATCGGACCACCGGCCTCGAGGATCGAGGAGATGGCCGCCCTGGTCGAGGCGGGCGTGCTCACCGTCTTCGGCCCCCGGCTGCGGGTCGACGCCGACCGCTCGACCGGCCGGTTCGTCGCAATGTCAGCTTCCCTGCCGGACCTGGTGGTCCGCTCCGAGGCACTCATCGACGCCCGGCTTCCGACCCCGGACCTGAGCCGCGCTGACGACCCGCTCCTGCGGTACCTGGCGGCCACGGGACAGTGCGCGCCGTACCTCATCCCGACCCCAGGCGGGGCGCCCTTCCGCACCGGTGCCCTGGCGGTGACGCGGCGGCCGTACCGCCTTCTCGACGCCTCCGGGCGGCAGCATCCACGCCGCTTCGCCGTCGGCGTCCCCACCGAGGGCGTGCACTGGGTCACTGCGGCGGGAATCAGACCGGGCGTCAGCTCGGCCATGCTGGCGGACTCCGACGCGGTCGCCTGCGCGGCTCTCGAGCTGGCGGCCACGCGACCGCCCGCACACCCCGAGGCCGCCCCGTCGCGGGCCGAGACCGTCGCGAGCGGAGGTCGCCATGCCTGAGCACCGGACACCACCGGCCGGGGGAGCCTGCCACGAGGACACCGGCCTGCTGTCGCCGGTGTGGGCGGGCACCCCGGTCGAGAGCCTGGTCGACGACCGGGCCTGCCTGCAGGCGATGCTCGACGCCGAGGTCGCCCTGACCTGGGCCCAGAACCGGTGCGGGCACGTCCCGCGCTCTGCGGCGCGAACGGTCGCCGCCACCGCCCGGTCCGAACGCTTCGACCTGGCCGGCCTCGCGCAGCGCGGACGCGAGGCCGCGAACCCCATCGTGCCGCTCGTGTCGGACCTCACCCGCGCCGTCGCGGCGGTCGACCCGGCGGCCGCGGAGTACGTGCACCGTGGCTCCACCAGCCAGGACATCCTGGACACCGGCCTGATGCTGCTCGCACGGCGCGCGCTGAGCAGCATCGACGCGGACCTGGCCCGAGCGGCCGAGGCGGCCTCGGGGCTGGCCTCGCGCTACCGCGACGCGCCGATGGCCGGCCGGACGCTGACCCAGCACGCCGTGCCCATCACGTTCGGGCTCAAGGCCGCCGGGTGGCTCTCCCTCCTCCTCGACGCCCGCGACCGCGTACGACGGCTGCTCACCTCCGGCCTGCCGGTGCAGCTCGGTGGCGCCGCCGGCACCCTGGCGTCCTACCTGGAGCTGGGACTGCCTCCCGGCGAGCGCAGCCCTGCCTCGGACGACCGGGTCGCCACGGCCCTGCTCGCTGCCTTCGCGCACGAGACCGGCCTCTGCGAGCCGGTCCTGCCATGGCACACCCAGCGCACGCCCGTCGCCGACCTGGCCTGGGTGCTGAGCTTCTGCGCCGGCGCTCTCGGCAAGATCGCCGCCGACGTGCTGTCGCTCGCCCGGACGGAGACGGCGGAGGTGCTCGAGCCCGCGGCCGACGGCCGCGGCGCATCGTCGGCGATGCCCCACAAGCGCAACCCCGTGCTCGCGACGATGGTCCGCGCCGCCGCCGCCCAGGTGCCCGGGTACGCCGCGGTCCTGCTCCAGTGCATGGTCGCGGAGGACGAGCGGCCCGCCGGCGCCTGGCACGCCGAGTGGCAGCCGTTGCGCGAGTGCCTGCGCCTGGTCGGGGGCGCGGGGACCACCGCCGCGCAGCTCCTGGACGGGCTCGTGGTCGATGCCGGACGGATGCGGGACAACCTCGGCATCACCGAGGGCCAGGTCGTGTCCGAGCGCGTCGCCGCCTCGCTGGGTGCGGTCCTGGGCAAGGTCCGCGCCAAGGCGGTGCTGACCGCGGCGTCGCAGCACGCGAACGACGAGGGCGTGTCGCTGCGGCGGTCGCTCATCGAGATGCCCGAGCTGGCGGGGATGTGGACCGACGAGGCACTCGACCGGCTGCTCGATCCGGCCCGGTACCTGGGCGCGTCGGGACTGCTCGTGGACCGGGCCCTGCAGCGCTACGCCGGCCACGAGGCTCAGGGAGTCGCGCAGATCTCCAGGACGCAGCACGCGGCCTCCATGCCGGGTGCGTCGCTGAGCATCAGCATCCGGTCGCCGACGCCGACCTGACCGCTTCGCCACACGTGCTCCAGGCCGCGAACCTGGTCGGCGGGACCGGCGTGCCCCGTGTGCCGGGTGAAGTCCCAGATCGCCTGCTCGGGGGCGATGCCTAGCGGGTCCAGGTAGAGCGCGTGGAGCGCGTCGGAGGTGTACCCGTCGTGCACGACCTTCGCGATCCCCCCCAACGACAGCCCGGCCTCCGCCAACGCTCGGTCGACGGCGCGCACGAGCAGGTCGTGCATGGTGTCGGGGAGGTCCGCCCCGCCGGCGAGCGCCCGCTGGTAGCACATCGTGCGCTCCTGGAAGTTCAGCGTGCCCCCGTTGGTGATCCCGGGCGGGAACAGCGGCTCGCCCGCGCGATGGCGCCCCTCGAGCGCCGGCTCCGAGATGGCCACGAGCGAGAGCAGGCGAGCGAACCCCCTCCGCCGAGAGATCACGACGGCGCCACCCGCGTCGGCGAGGACGAAGAGTCGCGAGGCCCGCCATCGGTCGACGGCCGGCGTCGCGAAGTTGTCCGCGCAGGTGAGCAGCACCGCCTCGTGGCCCGGGATCGCTCGCAGGTGGCTCACGGCGAGGTGCAGGCCGGAGAAGAACCCGACGCAGCCGTTGCGGACCTCGACCGACGTCACCGGTCGATCGATCGTGTGGTGGTTGACGTAGTGCTGCGCGGACCAGCCGTCCGGGCCTTGGGGGTGGACGTTGGCGTGCAGCAACGCGCCGAAGTCACCGGGCCGGTGCGGGGCCTCCGCCAGCGCTCGCCGTGCCGCGGCGACGGCCAGGTCCGGCGCCGGGGTCTCGCCCGCGATCGAGACCGCGAGCTGTCCGCCACGTTCGCGCAGCGACGCGTCGTACAGGCCACGCCGCACCGCTGTGGCGGTGTCCATCGAGCCCGTGTCGGCGGTGCCGATCCCCGAGATGTATACGTCGCTGCAGTGCATGTGGGTCCCCCGGGCCGGCTCCGTCGGGCCGATCAGAACACGCCGAAGTACTCGCGGTGCTCCCAGTCGGTCACCTCGGTCGCATCGGTCTCGGTGGCACGGCGCCATGCCTCGAAGCGAGCCAGCTCGCTGGCCTTCAGCTTGCCCAGGCAGGCGGCGAAGGGCACTCCGAGCAGGCCGGGGCCCGCCGAGCCCCCCTGGAAGGCCGTCAGGGACTCACCCAGTGACTGGGGCAGGCCGAGCCTGTCCTGCGGGCGAGCCCGGCCGGACGCCTCCTCGTCGGCGACTCCGGCCAGCCCCGCGGACAGCTGGGCGGCGAGAGCCAGGTACGGGTTCGCGGAGGGCTCGCCGATCCGGTTCTCGACGTGGACGGCCTCGCCGCTCCCGCACACGCGGACCATCGCGCCCCTGTGCTCGAGGCGGCGGTCGGCATGAGTGGGTGACAGGCTGAACTCGGGCCGCAGCCTGCGGTACCCGTTCACGGTCGGCACCGAGAGCAGGCACAGGTCCCGCGCACGCTCCAGGAGACCCCGCACGTAGGCCTCCCCGTGCGGGGACATGATCTCCCCCGGCGCACCCGGGAACAGGTTGGCCCCCGTCTTGACGTTCAGCACCGACTGGTGCACGTGCCAGCCGCTGGGGTCGAAGCTGCTCAGCTTGGGCAGGGCCATGAAGGACGCGTGGTGTCCGCGGCGCGCGCAGAACTGCTTGGCGAACGTACGGAAGAGCAGCATGGCGTCGGCGGCGTCCAGGGCGCTCAGGGGGTCGAAGGTCGTCTCCACCTGGCCGGGACCCGACTCGTGCTCCATCGACCGCAGCGGCAGGCCCAGCTCAGCCAGGGCTGCGGCCATCGGGTCGGTGACGGGGGCCACGGTGTCGTAGTAGCTGTCGAGGTTGAACTGGTAGCCCCCGTTCAGCGCCTCGACGACGGGAGCGGATCCCTGCAGCCCGAAGCCGTTCCCCTCGTTGCCGGCGGGGCCACCGACCGCGCGGGTCAGGTACCACTCGACCTCGAGTCCCACCACGGGCTCGAGCTCCATGGCCGCGTAGTCGGCACACACTCGTCGCAGGACGTCGCGCGAGGAGAGCGGATGCCTGCGGCCGTCGCGGAGGAACTCGTCGCCGACCACCCAGGCGGTGGCCGGCTCCCGGTCCGGCAGCAGCTGGAA
>JBIOYO010000179.1:0-5346 GCA_044870175.1 Nocardioidaceae bacterium
GTGGTGGACGCCGGCAACGGCATGGCCGGGCTCACCGCGCCCGCGGTGCTCGGCCCGCTGGACGTGGAGCTGGTCGGTCTCTACACCGAGCTCGACGGCAGCTTCCCCCACCACGAGGCCAACCCGATCGAGCCGGCCAACCTTCGCGACCTGCAGGCGAAGGTCCGCGAGGTCGGCGCCGACGTCGGCCTGGCCTTCGACGGCGACGCCGACCGCTGCTTCCTGGTCGACGAGCGCGGCGAGCGGGTCGACCCGAGCGCGGTCACCGCCCTCGTCGCGGCCCGGGAGCTGGCGCGGTGCCCGGGGGCGACGGTGATCCACAACCTGGTCACGAGCAGGGCGGT
Organism: Nocardioidaceae bacterium; assembly: GCA_044870175.1. Lineage (GTDB taxonomy): Bacteria > Actinomycetota > Actinomycetes > Propionibacteriales > Nocardioidaceae > JBIOUF01. The sequence goes on from JBIOYO010000179.1 coordinate 345, forward strand.
CCCGGAGATCGTCGCCGAGCTCGGCGGCCACCCGGTGCGCACCCGGGTCGGGCACTCGTTCATCAAGGCCACGATGGCAGAGACCGACGCGGTCTTCGGTGGCGAGCACTCCGGCCACTACTACTTCCGCGACTTCTGGCGTGCCGACTCAGGCATGCTCGCCGCCCTGTACGCGCTCGGGGCGCTGGCCGGCCAGGACCGTCCGCTGAGCCAGCTCGTCGCCGGCTACCAGCGGTACGCCGCCAGCGGGGAGGTGAACTCGACGGTCCCCGACCCGGCCGCGGTGATGACCCGGGTCGAGGAGGTCTACGCCCGCCGGGCCGACGTGGTGGTCGACCATCTCGACGGGCTCACGGTGAGCCACCGGGACTGGTGGTTCAACGTCCGCGCGTCCAACACCGAGCCGCTGCTGCGCCTCAACGCCGAGGCCGGGGACACCGCCGCCATGGAGGCGCTCCGCGACGAGGTGCTGAGCCTGATCCGCGCCCCGGCCATCCACAGGAGGCACCCGTGAACCTCGACCCCGACCTGCTCGCGATCATCGTCTGCCCGGACTGTCACGGCGGCCTGCGGCCCGATGACGCGGACCAGACACTGACCTGCACCGGGTGCGGGCTGGTCTACCCGGTGGTGGACGACGTGCCGGTGCTGCTGGTCGACGAGGCCCGCCGGCCCGGGGAGCCGTCACCGGAGCCCGGGAGCTAGGCGATGGCCGACGTCTTCGACGAGTCCAGGCTCGACGACGAGGCCGCGCTGGCCGCGGCCGACGGGCTGCTCCGGCCCCTGGCAGAGGCCGGTGCGCGGGTCCGCCGCGAGGCCGCGGAGGCCGCCGACGCGATCGCTGCGGCCGTTGCCGGGGCGGAGGGCGACCGGCCCCGCGCGGTGGTCGCCGCGGGCCCGGACTCCCGGCTGCTCCGTGCCGTGCTCGAGCCGTGGTGCCCTGTCCCGTTCGTGGCCTGGCCGGGGCCGAGCCTCCCCGGGTGGGCGGGCAGCCTGGACCTCGTCGTCGTGCTCGCACCGGAGGGCGGCGACACCGGGGCCGCCAGCGCCGTGGCCGAGGCGGTGCGGCGCGGCTGCCAGGTGGTGGTCGCCTGCCCACCGCACTCGGTTGTCGCCGAGCACGCGGCCGGCCGGCACAGCACCGTGCTGCCGGCGGACAGCGGCGACCAGCTGGCGACGGCCGTGGTGGTGCTGCAGTTCCTGAACGGCGTCGACCTGGGGCCGGAGACCGAGCCCGAGACGGTCGCCGCCGCGCTCGACCAGGTGGCGGTCGAGTGCTCGCCGTACGCCGACCTGGCGACCAACCCCGCGAAGATGCTGGCGATCGCGCTCGCCGACGCCACGCCGGTGTTCTGGGGCGGCACCGTGCTGGCCGCCCGCGCCGCGCGGCGGATCGCCGAGGCGGTCCGCCGGTCCAGCGGGCGCGGGGCGCTGGCCGGCGACGCCGAGCACCTGCTCCCGGTGATCTCGGCCGCCCGGCAGCGCGACGTCTTCGCCGACCCGTTCGCCGAGGCCCAACCCGGCGACCAGGTGGGCGACCAGCCCGGCGACCAGGCGGGCGACCTGCGGCCGGCCCTGGTCCTGCTCGACGACGGGTCGCAGGAGCCGTCGGTTCGCGAGCAGCGCGGCCGCCTGCAGGTCGCGGCCGACGAGCGTGCCGTCCGTGTCGAGACGCTCGCGTCCGAGGCGCCCAACGAGGTGGCCTGCTACGCCTCGCTGATGGCCCAGGGCCGGTACGCCGCGGCGTACCTCGGCGTCGGCCTGGGGCGTCGCTGAGACCCCCTGGCGGGCTAGGGTCGGCGCATGTCGACTGAGGGTGGCACCAGGGCGGTCATCGCGGCGCTCGCCGCCAACACCGGCATCGCGGTCACGAAGTTCGTCGCGTTCGCCCTCACCCAGTCGTCCTCGATGCTCGCCGAGGCGATCCACTCCGTCGCCGACGCCGGCAACCAGCTGCTGCTGCTCACCGGCGGGCGCACCTCTCGGCGGCAGGCCACGCCCGAGCACCCCTTCGGCTTCGGCCGGGACCGCTACGTCTACTCGTTCCTGGTCGCGGTGGTGCTGTTCTCCGTCGGCGGCCTGTTCGCCCTCTACGAGGCCTACCACAAATGGCACGAGGTCCAGCAGCATCCCGGCGACATGGGCGACCTCGACGGCCGCTGGTGGTGGGTGCCGCTGGCGGTCCTCCTCGTGGCCATGGCCATGGAGTCCTTCTCGCTGCGCACGGCGGTCAAGGAGACCGCGAAGGTGCGCGGCCGGTCGTCGTGGTGGCAGTTCGTGCGCCGCGCCAAGCAGCCGGAGCTTCCCGTCGTCCTGCTCGAGGACGTCGCCGCGCTGACCGGGCTGGTCTTCGCGATGCTCGGCGTGGGCTTGAGCCTGCTCACCGAGAACCCGGTCTGGGACGTCGTCGGGACCGCCATGATCGGGCTGCTGCTGGTGACGGTCGCGGTGATCCTGGCGATCGAGACCAAGAGCCTCCTGCTCGGCGAGGCCGCCGTCCCGGAGGCCCAGGAGCGGATCGGTCACGCGCTCACGGCGACCCCGGGCATCGACCGGGTCATCCACATGAAGACGCTGCACCTCGGTCCAGACGAGCTGCTGGTCGCGGTCAAGGTGAGCATGCCGGAGGCCGTCGACCTCGCGACGGTGGCAGCGACCATCAACGCGGCGGAGCGGGCGGTCCGCGACGTGGAGCCGACCGCCACCGTGATCTACATCGAGCCCGACGTCTACGTCGAGGGCCACGTGCCGGCGCCCCGCCCCGGAACCGCGCACTGACGCTCGAGCACGACGGTAGGATCGCTGGCGTCCGCACCGACGACCGAGGGACCCACATGGACTTCAAGGTCAAGGACCTGAGCCTGGCCGAGTTCGGCCGCATCGAGATCGACCTGGCCGAGCACGAGATGCCGGGGCTGATGGCGATGCGCGAGCGGTTCGGCGACTCCAAGCCCCTGACCGGCGCCCGGATCGCCGGGTCGCTGCACATGACCGTGCAGACCGCCGTGCTCATCGAGACCCTGGTCGCCCTGGGCGCCGAGGTCCGATGGGCCTCCTGCAACATCTTCTCCACCCAGGACCACGCGGCCGCCGCGGTGGCCGTCGGTCCGGACGGCACGCCGGACGACCCGCGCGGCGTTCCGGTGTTCGCCTGGAAGGGCGAGACGCTGGAGGAGTACTGGTGGTGCACCCAGCAGATCCTCAGCTGGCCGGACGGGCCGGACGGCGAGCAGCGCAGCGCCAACATGATCCTCGACGACGGCGGCGACGCGACGCTGCTGGTGCACCTCGGCGTGCAGAGCGAGAAGGAGGGGGCCGCCCCCGACCCGGCCACCGCGACCAGCGACGAGCAGCGGGTGGTGTACGAGGTGCTCACCGCCTCGCTGGCCGAGGACCCCAACCGCTGGACCACGGTCGCCAACGAGGTCCGCGGCGTCACCGAGGAGACCACCACCGGCGTCCACCGGCTCTACGACATGATGCGGGAGGGCACGCTGCTGTTCCCCGGCATCAACGTCAACGACTCGGTGACAAAGAGCAAGTTCGACAACAAGTACGGCTGCCGGCACTCGCTGGTCGACGGGCTCAACCGCGCCGTTGACCTGCTGATCGGCGGCAAGGTGGTCGTGGTGTGCGGCTACGGCGACGTCGGCAAGGGCTGCGCCGAGTCGCTGCGCGGCCAGGGCGCGCGGGTCGTCGTCACCGAGATCGACCCGATCTGCGCGCTGCAGGCCGCGATGGACGGCTTCCAGGTGTCCACCCTGGAGGAGGTGCTGACGCAGGCCGACATCGTCATCACCGCGACCGGCAACACCGGTGTCGTCACCGTCGACCAGATGCGGCGGATGAAGCACCAGGCCGTGCTGGCCAACATCGGCCACTTCGACAACGAGCTGGACATGGCCGGGCTGCAGGCCTACCCCGGCGTCGTACGCCGCACCGTCAAGCCGCAGGTGGACCTGTGGACCTTCCCCGGCGAGGACGGCCGTCCCGGCACGTCGCTGGTCGTGCTGTCGGAGGGCCGGCTGATGAACCTCGGCAACGCGACCGGTCACCCGTCGTTCGTGATGTCGAACTCCTTCACCAACCAGGTGCTGGCCCAGATCGAGCTGTTCGCCCGGACCGACGAGTACCCGATCGGTGTGTACGTGCTGCCCAAGCACCTCGACGAGGAGGTCGCCCGCCTGCACCTCGCGGCGCTCGGCGTCTCGCTCACCGAGCTCACGGGTGAGCAGGCGGCGTACCTCGGAGTCCCGGTCAACGGCCCGTACAAGCCGGACCACTACCGGTACTGACGCACGAGGCCGGGCCACCTGGTGGAGCAGGGCAGCCGGGGCAAGGTGCTGGTCGTCGACGACGACGCGGCGCTCTCGGAGATGCTCACCATCGTGCTCGGCGGCGAGGGGTTCGACGCCCGGGTGTGCGGCGACGGGGCGCAGGCGCTGGCGGCGTTCCGGGACTACCGCCCCGACGTGGTCCTGCTGGACCTGATGCTGCCTGGCAAGGACGGCATCGACGTGGCCCGGGAGATCCGAGCCGAGTCCGGGGTGCCGATCGTGATGCTGACCGCGAAGAGCGACACCGTGGACGTCGTGGTCGGCCTTGAGTCGGGCGCGGACGACTACGTCATCAAGCCGTTCAAGCCGAAGGAGCTGGTGGCCCGCATCCGCGCCCGGCTGCGCCGCTTCGACGAACCAGGCCCGGAGACGCTGACCATCGCCGACCTCACCATCGACGTCGCGGGACACCGCGTGACCCGAGGCGACACGGTGATCGGGCTGACCCCGCTGGAGTTCGACCTGCTGGTGTGCCTGGCCCGCAAACCCTGGCAGGTCTTCACCCGCGAGGTCCTGCTGGAGCAGGTGTGGGGCTACAGGCACGCCGCCGACACCCGCCTGGTCAACGTGCACGTGCAGCGGCTGCGGTCCAAGATCGAGCACGACCCGGAGAACCCGGAGATCGTGGTGACCGTCCGCGGCGTCGGCTACAAGGCCGGGTGAGC
>JBIOYO010000180.1:0-2982 GCA_044870175.1 Nocardioidaceae bacterium
GAGGTCCACGTGGATGTCGACGGAAGCGGGCTGTTCAGCCCGGGCGACCTGGTCAGCATGCAGGCCCAACCCATCGGGCCCAGCTCGGTCGGTACCGAGCTGCACGTCCCGCTGACCGTCGTTTGAGCTGGCCGATGTTCGGCTCACAGGTCCTGGAGACGGCGATCGGGCTGGCCGTGCTGTTCTTCATCGTCGCGACCGCGGCATCCGCGATCCTCGAAGTGATCGCTCGCCTGTACAAGAAGCGCTCCAAGGACCTTTGGAACGGGATCAGCTACCTCCTTGTCGGCGCGGAGCAGGAGACCGCCAAGGGCCAGGAGTCGCGCGAGGTCACCGCTCAAGGCTCGGGCGGCAACGACTGGGACTCGGGTCCGACGACGGCACTGGACCTGTTCAAGGAGACTTCGGTCTGGAGGTCGGCTCAGCTCGCGGCCGGGCACACCCTGTTCAAGCACAGGCCGAACGGGCCCAGCTACCTGTCGGCGAGGGCGTTCGCGGAGGCCGTTACCGAGTACATGGGAAGGCACCCCAAGGTCGACTCGAGATCGGACGGCCAGAATCCGCGGGTCGACTGGGGAGAGAACCTGGAGAGGCGGCTCGCGGCCATCGCACTGGAAGGGCAGACCAGCATCCTGTCCCTCAAGTCAGGTCTCGAACGATGGTTCGACGAGGCGATGGCCCGAGCCGAAGGCTCCTACAAGCGGTGGGCCACCATGATCCTGTTCCTGATCGGACTCCTCATCGCGGTAGCAGGAAACGTATCCGCGACCTCGACCGCTCAGGAGCTGTGGACCAACCCGGATGCACGGGCCGCCATCGCGGACGCCGCCACCAAGATCTCCGATGAGCAGCAGAACGCCGAAACCGACACCGCCGTGTCCAGCGACGCTCTCGAGGCGTTCGAGGACGCGGTCGACCGTCTCGACGAGCTCGGGTTTCCGGTCGGGTGGGACGACCAGGCCCGTCAGGTCTGGAGGGACGCAGTCGACCCGGAGGGCGACGAGACCCGGAACGTCTCGGGTGCGCTGGCCATGGTGGCCGGCTGGTTCATCACGGCGGCCCTGGTGATGCTCGGTGCGCCGTTCTGGTTCGATCTGCTGACCCGGCTCGTCGCGCTCCGCGGGGCTGGCATGAAGCCGCCGCCAGCCGCGGAGGACAAGGCGTCCGCCACCGGGCTGCTAGAGGCGGCGTCGAAGACCGACTCACCGGCACCTCAGGACGACAACAGCGAGTTCGCTGCGACCGTGGGGATCACGGCGCTGGCGCCGGCGGCCAGTACCGCAGCCGGAACTGCGGGGACGTCGGCTGCGACCCCGGCGACGGCTGGGGCGGCACCGGCGTCTGGCAAGTTCGCCGGCGACCAACATTCCGCTGAGTCGCGCTGGCAGCGGGTCATGGCCTTGTTGCGAGACGCGTTCCGGATCGCCTGGACCGGGAGCTGAGCATCACCCTGGGTGCCGGGTTTACCTTCGACGATCACTGGCATCTGCGAGTCGCGAGCGAGCCCGGTCACGCCTCGGGGATCGACCCCTTCGCGTAGCCCTCGACCATCCGTTGGATCGCCTGCTCCCTGGTCATCATCCGCACTTCGGACTCGGGGATGTGGAACTCGTGGATCAGGGCAGCCACGACACCTACGGGGATGGCTTCCGCGGGCGGCTGAACCACCTCACCTCGATGTGGCTTGACCTTGTTCGTGACGCAGCTCCAGAACTCTGTCTCGGTGACGTCCAGCTGGTCGCGCAGGATATGCGCCCACATCCCCGGCCCGTAGCCGGTCCGGTCGGCAGGATGGCTGACGCGTGTGAGGAGGATGCGGCCGTCCGGCAGCGCCAGCTCGTAGTTCGTGTGGTGGGTCCCCGTCTTGCCTGTTGCGGTCTTGCGCTTCGTCCATCCCTCAGTGGCGCAGAACGTCTGGTGGTCCCTGCGTGTTGGCGCCGCATACTTCATTCTCCGCGTAGCCACGCCCTGAGCTGGTCATCGGATGAGAACTCGATGATCTGCACCAATGCCCAGTTGTCCTGATGGTTCGGTGCCAGCCGGAGTCGCTCGGTCCAGGCCTCGGCGTAGTCGCGTAGCGCGAGAACGGCTTCGTCCAGTGCCTCGTCCAGGGTCGCTCCGTCCGCGGCGATGGGCAGGCCATGGAGGAAGATGGACCAGCCGTCGTTCTCGGCCACCAGCTCGGCGCTCGCGGGCCGCACCTGCGTGAGGAGATGCACGAGCCGGTCGGCGTCCACCGCGGCCACCCGCGTCCGCTCCCGGGTCACCGACGCCGGGCGCCCTTCTACGGCCGCGTCCAGCACATCCTTCAGGTGATCGCGTCCGGAGCGCAGGGTCGGGAAGTGGGCGATGGTGACACTCATGACTCGTCCTTCGTCGGAGTGTACGCAGTGTACACGCCGATGCCGCTCCTGTCACCCAGGGGCCGGTGCGTCGGCGCGCGCCAGCCATCGAGACGCCCTCAGGCCGGGCGCCCGGGTCGACAGCCTACGGTGGTGAGCAGCACGGGGCCGACCTTCGGGATTCTGGGGGTGGGCACCATCGCGACCGCCATCGTCACGGGACTGTGCGCAGGCGTCGCCGAGCCGCCACCGGTGGTGCTGTCGCCCCGCGGCGCCGAGCGCGCGGCCGGCCTCGCCGCAGCCTGCCGTCGGTGCGGGTGGCCACGGACAACCAGGCCGTGGTCGACGCAAGCGACGTGGTGGTCGTCTGCCTGCTCCCGGCCGACGCGCCTGGGGTGTTGGCCGGGCTGAGGTTCCGTGCCGGCCACGGGGTCGTGAGCGCCGTCGCCGGCCTGCCAGTCGCCCGCCTCGCCGAGCTGGTCGCGCCGACCCGGGACGTCGCGCGCAGCATCCCGCTGCCGGCCGTCGCGACCCGCGAGAGCAAGACGCCGGTGCATCCGGCGACACCCGCGGTGACCGGACTCTTCGACCGCCTGGGCGGGAGCCTCGTGGTCGACGACGAGACGGCGTACGAGGCCGT
>JBIOYO010000181.1:0-3932 GCA_044870175.1 Nocardioidaceae bacterium
CCGCGCTCTCCGCGCCGTCCTTGCCGGTCGTCACGTGGTTGGGCTCGGTGGCGAAGCGCGGGTCGATCTCCGGCAGCGCGGTCACCTCCGGGATCTGCCACGGCTCGGACCCGTTGGCGAGGTAGCCATCGGACAGCAGCATCACCGGGGTCCGGTACGTCACGGCGATGCGCACCGCCTCCAGGGCGGCGTCGAAGCAGTCGGCGGGCGACCGCGGGGCGACCACGGGCACGGGCGCCTCGCTGTTGCGGCCGAACATCGCCTGAAGCAGGTCCGCCTGCTCGGTCTTGGTGGGCAGCCCCGTGGACGGGCCGCCGCGCTGGACGTCGACGACCACCAGCGGCAGCTCGGTCATGACCGCCAGCCCGATCGTCTCCGACTTCAGCGCGATGCCGGGCCCGGAGGTGCTGGTCACGCCCAGGGCGCCGCCGAACGACGCGCCGAGCGCAGCGCCGATGCCGGCGATCTCGTCCTCCGCCTGGAACGTCGTCACGCCGAACCGCTTGTGCTTGCTGAGCTCGTGGAGGATGTCGGAGGCCGGCGTGATCGGGTAGGAGCCGAGGAACAGTGGCAGCCCGGACTGAACCGAGCCGGCCACCAGCCCGTACGCCAGGGCCAGGTTGCCAGTGATGTTGCGGTAGGTGCCGGCCGCCATGGGGGCGGGCTTGACCTCGTACTGGACCACGAACGCCTCGGTCGTCTCGCCGAAGTTCCAGCCGGCGCGGAAGGCCGTGACGTTGGCGTCGCGGATCTCGGGCGCCGAAGCGAACCGCCGCTCGAGGAAGTCGAGGGTGCCCTCCACCGGGCGGCCGTACATCCACGAGAGCATGCCGAGGGCGAACATGTTCTTGGCGCGGGCGGCGTCCTTGCGGCTGAGCCCGAACTCGCGGACCGACTCCACCGTCATCCCGGTGAGGTCGATCCCGTGCACCTGGAAGTCGGTCAGCGAGTCGTCCTCGAGCGGGTTGGCGGCGTAGCCGGCGCGGGTGAGGTTCCGGGGGGTGAAGTCGTGGGTGTCGACGATGAGGGTGGCACCGGGGCTCAGGTCGGCGAGGTTGGCGCGCAGGGCGGCCGGGTTCATCGCCACCAGCACGTCCGGGGAGTCGCCCGGGGTGAGGATGTCGTGGTCGGCGAAGTGCACCTGGAACGACGACACGCCCGGCAGCGTGCCCTGGGGCGCGCGGATCTCCGCGGGGAAGTTCGGCAGCGTCGACAGGTCGTTGCCGAACGTCGCGGACTCCTGGGTGAACCGGTCGCCGGTGAGCTGCATCCCGTCACCGGAGTCGCCCGCGAACCGGATGATCACGCGGTCGAGCTGCTTTAGCTGCTTGACCTGCTTGGTCACGGTGCTGCCAACCCTTTCCGGACTCCGCGCCTCGTGGGCCGAGACCCTCGCCGGCGCCGCTGGAGCGCACATGTCACGACGCTGCGGCACCGACCACCCATGCTACGTGCGACTCGCCGCCACATCCCGTTGTGTCCGGATCACGGGTGAGGCGTCCCGGACCGCCCTCGCTAAGCCAGCGACACCGGTGGGTGACCAAGGTCATGTCCGACACGCAGGTCCCACGGACCGAGAAATCTCGCTAAGACTACTTAAGTCGAGTAACTTGATCGCATTCGCGCACCGCCCGGAGACGGGCTGATCCGAGGACAGCACATGACGATCAAGATGAAGGCCGCGGCGGCCGTCGCCCTCATGGGCATGCTCTCGCTGTCGGCCTGTGGGGGCAGCGACGCCGAGGCCGGCGAGGGGTCCGGCGGTGACGGCGCCGAGCTGAGCCTGGTCGGCTTCTCCGTCCTGGAGGCGGCCAACAAGGAGGCGACGGCGGCGTTCGAGAAGACCGACGCCGGGCAGGGGGCCACGTTCGTCCCGTCGTACGGCGCCTCGGGGGACCAGAGCCGCGCCGTGGAGGCCGGCAAGGCCGCGGACATCGTGCACTTCTCCCTAGAGCCGGACATGCAGCGTCTCGTGGACGCCGGCATCGTCGCCGACGACTGGAAGGACACCGGCACCAAGGGCATCGCCAGCCAGTCCGTCGTGGTGTTCGTGGTCCGCCCCGGCAACCCCGAGAACATCCAGACCTGGGACGACCTGACCAAGGACGGCGTCGAGGTGGTCACGCCCAACCCGGCGTCGTCGGGCTCGGCGAAGTGGAACATCCTCGCGGCGCTGGGTCACACCACCGCCGACGGTGGCAGCGAGGCGGACGCCGAGGCGTACCTGAAGTCCCTCCTGGGGAACACCGCCGCGCTGCCCGAGAGCGCTCGCGACGCCACCACGCTGTTCACCAGCGGCACCGGCGACGTGCTGCTCTCCTACGAGAACGAGGCCATCCTCGCCAAGCAGAACGGTGCGGACTTCGACTACGTCCTGCCCGACACCACGCTGCTGATCGAGAACCCGGCCGCGGTGACGGAGGACGCGAAGCCGCAGGCGCAGGACTTCTTGGACTTCCTCACCTCCGCCGACGGCCAGGCGATCTACGCCAAGTACGGCTTCCGGCCGCTCGCCGGCGGTGAGGGCGTCGAGGTCGAGGGTGCCAACGACCCGGCCGACCCGTTCCCGGCGCCGACGACGCTGCTGACCGTGGACAAGGACTTCGGCGGCTGGGCCGACGCGAACACGAAGTACTTCGACGAGGAGAACGGCATCGTGCCGAAGCTCCAGGCTGAGACCGGCACGGAATGACCACCGCTGCTGCGACCGCCCTGGGCCGGCCGGCGTCCCGGCGACGCCGGCCGGCCCGGTCCGGGTCCCTCACACCGACGTCCCGCCTCGGACTGGGCGTGGCGCTGCTGTGGTTCAGCCTGCTCGTGCTGATCCCGCTCAGCGCCGTCGTCGCCACGTCGCTGGCCGGGGGGTGGGACGGCATCAAGGCCGTGCTCACCAACGAGATGACGATCGCGGCCCTCCGGCTGACGGTCGTCACGTCGCTGCTCGTCACGGCGCTCAACGTCGTCATGGGCACCGTCATCGCCTGGGTGCTGGTCCGCGACCGGTTCTGGGGCCGTCCGGCGCTCAACGTCGTCATCGACATTCCGTTCGCCCTGCCCACCGTGGTGGCCGGCCTGGTGCTGCTGTCGCTGTACGGGCCGCAGAGCCCGATCGGGGTCAACATCGCCAACACGAAGGTGGCGGTCTTCCTCGCTCTGGCGTTCGTCACCCTGCCCTTCGTGGTGCGGACCGTCCAGCCGGTGCTGGAGGAGCTCGAGGGCGACGTCGAGGAGGCCGCGGCCTCTCTCGGCGCCGGCCGGCCGACCACCTTCCGGCGGGTCATCCTGCCGAGCCTCGCCCCGGCGATCACCGCGGGGGCAGCGCTGTCGTTCGCCCGCGCCATCAGCGAGTACGGCTCGCTGGTGCTGCTCAGCGGGTCGCTGCCGTTCAGGACCCAGGTCGCCTCCGTGCGGATCCTCGGCTACCTCGAGGGCGGCGACCGGGCCGCCGCGGCCACCGTGGCCACGCTGCTTCTCGTCGTGGCGCTCGTGGTGATCGTCCTGCTCGACGTCCTGCAGAGGAGGGTGGCGCGCCGTGGCTAGCGAGCCGACCTGGGTGCGGTGGTTGCTGCGCAGCCTGGCCGTCGCCTACGTGTTCCTTCTGGTGGCCTGGCCGACCTCGCTGATCGCCAAGAACACCTTCGCCGACGGCTGGACCGGCATCCAGACCGCGCTGTCGGACCCGGTGGTGCGGCACTCGCTGCGGATGACCGTGGTCGTCGCGCTCTCGGCGGTGGTGATCAACCTGGTGTTCGGCGTCGGCACGTCCCTGCTGCTGACCCGCTACGAGTACCGCGGCAGGCGCACGCTGTCCGCGCTCATCGACGTACCTCTCTCGGTGTCTCCCGTCGTCGTCGGCCTGGCGCTGCTGCTGGTCTACAACGGCCGCTACGGCTGGTTCGGCACCCGGCTTGAGGACCACGGCATCCAGGTGG
>JBIOYO010000182.1:0-6244 GCA_044870175.1 Nocardioidaceae bacterium
GCAAGCTCACCATGCGCGACGCGGTGGTGATGGGCCTCATGCAGTGCTTCGCGCTGGTCCCGGGGGTCAGCCGGTCCGGGGCCACCATCTCCGCGGGCCTGATCCGCGGTCTGGACCGGGTCGCCGCCACCCGCATGGCCTTCTTCCTGGGCATCCCCTCCCTGACCGCCGCGGGCCTCTACGAGCTGCGCGAGGTCTCCGGTGTGGGCGTCGGCCAGGTCGTCGTCGGCACGGCGGTCAGCTTCGTCGTCGCCTACGCGTCCGTCGCGTGGCTGCTGCGCTTCGTCGCCCACCACAGCATCGGCGCGTTCGTGCCCTACCGGGTGGGGCTCGGCCTGGTGCTGATCGTCCTGCTCGGCACCGGGGTGATGACCGCGACCTGAGGCCAGGCTTCCGGGTCACAGCCAGCCGGACTTCTTGAACGCCCGCCAGATCAGCAGGGACAGCACGACCATGAGGCCGATCGCCCAGCCGTAGCCCAGCCGCCACCCGAGCTCTGGCATGTGCCGGAAGTTCATGCCGTAGACGCCGGCGACGAGCGTGCTGACCGCGGCGAGCGCGGCGTAGGCGGAGATCTTCCGCATGTCCTCGTTCTGCTGCACGCTGACCCGCGTCAGGTGCGCGTCGAACGCGTTGGAGAGCAGGGTGTCCAGCGCCTCCACGCCCTCCATCACGCGCAGCACGTGGTCGGCAACGTCGCGGAAGAACGGCGCGGACCGCTCGGAGATGCCCTCGACCTGGCCGTTGGCGAACCGTTGCATCGGGATCCGCAGCGGCATCACCGCCCGGCGCATCTCCGACAGCTCGCGCTTCAACACGTAGATCCGCTGCGAGTCCTGGGTGCGCTCCGGGGAGAACACGGACTCCTCCACCTCGTCGACGTCGGTCTCCAGCTGGCGAAGCACCTCCTCGTAGCGGTCCACGATCTGGTCGACCACGCCGTACACCACCGCCGACGGCCCGTGCCCCAGCACGTGGGTGTGCTCCTCCAGGAACCGCCTGGTCGAGCGGAGCTCGGCGCCCGCGCCGTGGCGCACGGTGACCACGTAGCCGGGCCCGACGAAGATGGAGACCTGCCCGGTCTCCACCGCGTCCGTCGCGTCGACGTACCACAGCGTCTTGATGACCAGGAACACCACGTGGCCGTACATCTCGACCTTCGGCCGCTGGTGCGGCTGCATCGCGTCCTCGATGGCCAGCCAGTGCATGCCGAAGACTCGGCCGACCTCGCGCATCTCGTCGTCGGTGGGGTCGTGCAGCCCGACCCAGACGAACTCGTCGGGCCGCGTGGCCGCAGCCCGCAGTTCCTTCATGCCGCAGGGCTGCGCGGGTCCGACCCGGACGCCGTCGCGGTACACCGCGCTGTCCACGATCATGCCGATCAGCGTAGGCGTGGGCCCCGCCATGCCTGCGGCTCGTAGGCTCCGCGGTATGGCGACGGTGATCCTGGCCCGGCACGGGCGCACCGAGGCGAACGCGTCCGGGCGTCTCGCGGGCCGGACCCGCGGGGTGCACCTGGACGAGCCGGGGCTGGCCCAGGCCCGTGCCGCCGCCGGCCGGCTGGCTGGACTCCCGCTGGCCGCCGTCGTCACCAGCCCGCTCGAGCGCTGCCGGGAGACCGCTCGTGAGCTGGTCCGCAACCACCCCGGGAGACCGGCGCTGCACGTCGACCGGGGCCTCCTCGAGGTGGACTACGGCGCCTGGAGCGGCCGGTTGCTGAAGGAGCTGGCCAAGGAGCCGCTGTGGAAGGTGGTGCAGGCCCACCCCGCGGCGGCGTCGTTCCCCGGCGGTGAGTCGATGAGTGCGATGAGCGCCCGGGTCGTCGCCGCCGTACGGCGCTGGGACGCAGCCGTCGAGGCGGAGCACGGCCCGGACGCCGTCTGGGTCGCGGTCAGCCACGGCGACCCGGTCAAGGCGGTGCTGGCCGACGCGCTGGGTCTGCACCTCGACCAGTTCCAGCGGGTCGTGGTCGACCCGGCCTCGCTGTCGGTGGTCCGCTACACGACGGTGCGCCCGTTCGTGGTCTCGGTCAACACCACGGCCGGGGACCTATCCGGACTCGCTCCGCCGTCTCGGCGCCGGCGCGCCAGGCGCCGCGCCGGCTCGGACAGCGACGCCGTCGTCGGGGGCGGCACGGGGGCTCCAGGAGCGGCCGCCGCGCCCGGGGGCGCGGCATAGGCTCGACGCCATGGCACCGGTGTTCCACACCTTCGACCCCCCCGAGCGCTTCGTCGCCGGCACCGTCGGCCCCCCCGGCCAGCGCACGTTCTTCCTCCAGGCCCGCAGCGGCACCCGCGTCACCAGCGTCGCGTTGGAGAAGCAGCAGGTCGCCGTGCTCGCCGAGCGCATCGACCTGCTCCTGGACGAGCTGATCTCCTCCGGCGCGGCGTCCACCGTCGTGCCGGCCGCATCCCCGCGGGACCTCGAGGACACCCAGCCCTTGGAGCAGCCGATCGTGGAGGAGTTCCGCGCCGGCACGATGACGCTGGCGTGGGAGCCTGCGTCCCAGCAGGTCGTGGTCGAGGTGTTCCCGATCAGCGAGGACGCGTTCGAGGACGACGAGACGGACGACGAGACGGACGACGAGACGGACGACGAGACCGGCGACGAGACCGGCGACGAGGCGGGCGTTGAGAAGGGCGTCGAGACCGGCGAGGTCGCCGAGGCCGGTACGGCGCAGCCCGAGCCGGAGGAGGTGCTGGTGGTCCGGATGACCCCGGGGCTCGCCCGCGCGTTCAGCAAGCGCGCCCTCTCGGTGGTGTCCGCCGGACGGCCGCCGTGCCAGTTCTGCGGGGGTCCGCTCGACCCCGAGGGCCACCTGTGCCCCCGGGCCAACGGGTTCCGCCGCTCCGGAGCCTGACCGCCCGTGGGCCGCGACCCTGCACCCGGACCCCCCGGCCTTGCCCCCGGCCTGCTGCGTCGCGTGCTCGCCGAGGGACGCCTGGACGTCGCGGGGCGGATCCTGCCGGCCTCCAACGTCACGCTCCTCGCAGACACCGGCCTCGACGGCGAGACCGTCGCGTGCGTCTACAAGCCGGTCGCCGGTGAGCGCCCGCTGTGGGACTTCCCCGAGGGGTCGCTGGCCGCGCGGGAGCGAGCGGCGTACGTCGTCTCCGAGCTGCTCGGCTGGGATGTCGTGCCGCTCACCGTGCTCCGGGACGGGCCCGCCGGCCGCGGCATGGTGCAGGCGTGGTGCGAGCCCGACCCGGACCAGGACCCGGTCGACCTGGTGCCGGCCCGACGGCCGGTTCCGGAGGGGTACCTGCACGTCCTGGACGCGACCGACCACCGCGACCGCGCCGTGTCGCTGGTCCACGAGGACCGGCCGGCCCTGCGCCGGATGGCCGTGTTCGACATCGTGGTCAACAACGCCGACCGCAAGGGCGGCCACGTCCTTCCGATGCCGGACGGGCACCGCTACGGCGTCGACCACGGGGTCTGCTTCCACGTCGAGAACAAGCTGCGCACGGTGCTCTGGGGCTGGGCCGGTGAACGGCTGGACCCGGCGGACGCCGACGCGGTCGAGCGGCTCGCCGACGAGCTCGCCGGGGGGTGCGCGCCCGGCCGCGACGAGCTCTCCGCGCTGCTGTCGCCGGCCGAGGTCGCGGCGCTGGTGGACCGGTGCGCCCGCCTGGTGGCCCGGGGCCGCATGCCCAGGCCGGGCGGGCACTGGCCGTCCATCCCGTGGCCGGCGTTCTGACCGCGGGCCGTGCAGCGGTGCTCGGTAGGCTGCGGGAATGCGTGCCTGGGACCCGGTGGCAGTGCCGAGCCTGCACGCCTTCGGCGCCGCGCCGCAGGTCCGCGTGCACGACACCGCGTCCGGGCGGGTGCTGACCCTCGACCCCAGGGGGACCGCCCGGCTCTACGTGTGCGGGATCACGCCGTACGACGCCACGCACCTGGGCCACGCCGCGACGTACGTGTCGTTCGACCTGCTCAACCGGGCCTGGCGGGACGCCGGTCACGCGGTGCACTACGTGCAGAACGTCACCGACGTCGACGACCCGCTGCTCGAGCGCGCCCGGCAGACCGGGGAGGACTGGGAGGAGCTGGCACGGCGGGAGACCGACCGGTTCCGCGACGACATGACGGCCCTGCGGGTCGTTCCCCCCGACTCCTACGTCGGCGCGGTCGAGTCCATCGACCTGGTAGCCGACCTCGTCCTTCGGCTCCGCGGCCGAGGAGCGGTCTACGACGTCGACGGCGACCTGTACTTCTCGGTGCACGCCGACCCGGACTTCGGCCGGGTCTCCGCCCTCGACGAGGCCGCCATGCGGAGGCTCTTCGGCGAGCGCGGCGGGGACCCGGACCGGCCGGGCAAGAAGCACCCGCTGGACTGCCTGCTGTGGCAGGCGCCCCGCACCGGCGAGCCCTCCTGGCCGTCCGCCCTCGGCCCAGGCCGCCCGGGGTGGCATGTGGAGTGCAGCGCGATCGCGCTGGCGCACCTGGGGCAGGCGTTCGACGTGCAGGGCGGGGGCCGCGACCTGGTGTTCCCGCACCACGAGATGAGCGCGTCGGAGGCGCAGGTGGTCACCGAGGCGCCGTTCGCGAAGGCCTACGTGCACCCGGGCATGGTCGGCTTCGAGGGCGAGAAGATGTCGAAGTCACGAGGCAACCTCGTGCTCGTGTCGCGGCTGCTGCGTGACGGGGTCCCGCCCACGACCCTTCGGTTGGCCCTGCTCGGCCACCACTACCGGTCGGACTGGGAGTGGACGGGGGCCGACCTGGCCCGGGCCGGCGCGCGGCTCTCCTCCTGGCGGTCGGCGCTCCCGCACGCCGGCGCCGACGAGGCGGCCGCGCTGGTCCGGGACGTCCGCGAGGCGATGGCCGACGACCTGGACGCCCCCGCCGCCGTGGCCGCCGTCGACGCGTGGGCGGCCGGCTCGCACGGCGACGGCACCGGCGCCGAGGTGGTCCGCGACCTCCTCGACGCGCGGCTGGGGCTGCTGCTGTAGCCCCAGGCCACGATGGTTGAGCGCTTCGACAGGCTCAGGAACCACCGGCGGGCTGGCTCAGTCGCCGGTGTCGCGGCGCTTGAGGTACCGCTCGAACTCCCGCGCGATCGCCTCGCCGCTGGCCTCGGGGAGGTCGGCGGTGTCCCGGGTCTCCTCCAGGGCACGCACGTAGTCGCCGATGTCGTCGTCCTCCGACGCCAGCTCGTCGACGCCGCGCTCCCAGGCCCGGGCCTCCTCGGGCAGGTCGCCCAGGGGGATGCTCACCTCGAGCAGCTCCTCCAGCCGTCCGAGCAGCGCGACCGTGGCCTTCGGGCAGGGCGGCTGCGCGACGTAGTGGGGCACGGCCGCCCAGAACGAGACGGCCGGCATGCCGGCCTCGACGCAGGCGTCCTGGAAGACCCCTACGATGCCGGTCGGGCCCTCGTAGGTGGACTGCTCCAGGCGCAGCCGGGTGCTCAGCTCGGTGTCCGTGCTGGTGCCCGATACCGGGACCGGCCGGGTGTGCGGCGTGTCGGCCAGCAGGGCTCCCACCGAGACCACCATCTCCGTGCCCAGCTCGGTGGCCGCGGCGAGCAGCTCTGCGCAGAACTGGCGCCACCGCATGTTCGGCTCGATGCCCCGCAGCAGCACCACGTCGCGGCTCGCGTCGGGAGGGCTGGCGACGGAGAGCTGCGTGGAGGGCCAGGTGATCCGGCGGGCACCGGACGGGTCCGGCCCGACGAGCGGCCGGTTGACCTGGAAGTCGTAGAAGTCCTCCGGGTCCATGGCCGCGACCAGCCGCGCGTCCCAGACCCGCAGCAGGTGGTCCACCACCCCGGAGGCGGCGTCCGCGGCGTCGTTCCAGCCCTCGAACGCCGCGACGAGGACCGGCGACCGCAGTGGAGGGACCTCGTCGATCTCGATCACTCCGCCACCCTATGCCCGGCCGGCGGGGCGCTTCCGGGGCGGCGGACCGCCCCGCCGCGGCGTGTCAGCATCCGGCGGGTCCGAGGAGAGCGACGCTCCGAGTCCCTACAGTGGTCAGGACGTCCACCGCGAAGGATCCCCCGTGCCCGACACCATTCTGGTCCGCCCCGACGCGACCGCCGCGCTCTCGGCGGCGCTGCGCGAGCGGATCTTGGTGATCGACGGCGCGATGGGCACCGCCATCCAGCGCGACCGGCCCGACGAGGCCGGCTACCGGGGCGAGCGCTTCGCGGACTGGCCGCGCGACCTGCAGGGCAACAACGACCTGCTCACGCTGACCCAGCCGCAGGTCGTCGCCGCCATCCACCGGGAGTACCTCCACG
>JBIOYO010000183.1:0-2578 GCA_044870175.1 Nocardioidaceae bacterium
GCTCCATGAGCCGGGGCCGCTGCTCGCCGGAGAGCAGCTGCGCCGCGACCGGCACCGAGCGCGAGGCGTCCTTCACCCACACGACCGGGCCGTGGTAGCGCGGGTCCACCTTCACCGCCGTGTGTGCACGGGACGTGGTCGCGCCACCGACGAGGAGCGGGATCTCCAGGCCGAGCCGCTCCATCTCCGCCGCGAACGACACCATCTCGTCCAGCGACGGCGTGATCAGGCCGGACAGCCCCACCAGGTCGGCGTCGTGCTCCTTCACCGCGTCGAGGATCCGCTGCGCCGGCACCATCACCCCGAGGTCCACGACCTCGTAGTTGTTGCACTGCAGCACCACGCCGACGATGTTCTTGCCGATGTCGTGCACGTCGCCCTTGACCGTCGCCATGACGATCGTGCCGTTGGTGTCCTTCTGCGCGGCCAGCTCGGGGTCGCGGGCCTTCTCCTCCTCGATGAACGGGACCAGGTACGCCACGGCCTTCTTCATCACCCGCGCGGACTTGACCACCTGCGGCAGGAACATCTTGCCGGAGCCGAACAGGTCGCCCACGACGTTCATGCCGTCCATCAGGGGTCCCTCGATGACCTCCAGGGGGCGGCCGCCGCGCGCCGCGATCTCCCGGCGCAGCTCCTCGGTGTCGGCCTCGACGTGGGCGTCCAGCCCCTTCACGAGCGCATGGGTGATCCGCTCGGCGACCGGGTGCGACCGCCACTCGTCCTCGGCGCGGGCCGCCGCCTCGCCGGTGTCGCGGTAGGTCTCCGCGACCTCCAGCAGCCGCTCGGCGGCGTCGGGACGCCGGTTGAGCACGACGTCCTCGATGCGGCCGCGGAGCACCGGGTCGACCTCGTCGTACACGGCGAGGGCGCCGGCGTTGACGATCCCCATGTCCAGTCCCGCGCGGACGGCGTGGTAGAGGAACACCGCGTGGATCGCCTCACGCACCGGGTTGTTCCCCCGGAACGAGAAGGAGACGTTGGAGATCCCGCCGGAGACCTTGGCGCCGGGCAGGTGCTCCTTGACCCACCGGGCCGCCTCGATGAAGTCCAGCCCGTACGTCGCGTGCTCCTCGATGCCCGTGGCGACGGCGAAGACGTTCGGGTCGACGATGACGTCCTCGGGGTCGAAGCCGACGTCCTCGGTGAGGATCCGGTACGCCCGGGCGCAGATCTCGGTACGTCGCCGCAGCGAGTCGGCCTGCCCGTGCTCGTCGAAGGCCATCACGACGGCGGCCGCGCCGTACCGCCGGACCAGCGCGGCCTGCTCGCGGAACCTCGCCTCACCCTCCTTCAGCGAGATGGAGTTGACGATCGGCTTGCCCTGCAGGCATTTCAGGCCGGCCTCGATCACCTCCCACTTGGAGGAGTCGACCATGACCGGCACCCTGCTGATCTCGGGCTCAGTCGCGACCAGCTTGAGGAACCGGTCCATCGTCGCGACGCCGTCGAGCATGCCCTCGTCCATGTTGACGTCGATGACCTGGGCGCCGTTCTCGACCTGCTGCGCCGCGACGGCGAGGGCGCCGTCCAGGTCGCCGTTCTTCACCAGGTTGCGGAATCGGGTGGAGCCGGTGACGTTGGTGCGCTCACCGACGTTGACGAACAGGCTGTCCCGGTCGATCGTGAGCGGCTCAAGCCCCGCCAGCCGCAGGGCAGGACGCACCTGCGCGGGGACCCGCGGGGCGCAGTCGGCGACCGCCTCGGCGATGGCCGCGACGTGAGCCGGTGTGGTGCCGCAGCAGCCGCCCACCAGGTTGACCAGCCCGCTGCTGGCGAACTCTCCCACGATCGCCGCGGTCTCCTCCGCGGCCTCGTCGTACTCGCCGAACGCGTTGGGCAGGCCGGCGTTGGGGTAGCAGGACACGAACACGTCGGCCACCCGGGCCAGCTCGGCGACGTAGGGACGCATCTCCTTGGCGCCGAGCGCGCAGTTCAGGCCGATGGCCAGCGGGCGCACGTGACGCACGGAGTTCCAGAACGCCTCCGTGGTCTGGCCCGACAGCGTCCGCCCCGACGCGTCGGTGATCGTGCCCGAGACGACCACCGGCCAGCGGCGGCCACGCTCGGCGAACAGCGTCTCCAGCGCGAAGATCGCGGCCTTGGCGTTGAGCGTGTCGAAGACGGTCTCCACGAACAGCAGGTCGGCGCCGCCGTCCACCAGGCCGCGGGCGGCGTCGGCGTAGGCGGCCACCAGGTCGTCGTAGGAGATGTTGCGGGCGCCGGGGTCGTTGACGTCAGGCGAGATCGACGCGGTGCGCGTGGTCGGGCCGAGCGCGCCGGCGACGTACCGGGGCCGGTGCGGTGTCAGCTCGGTCATCGCGTCGGCCTCGCCGCGGGCGAGCACGGCGGCCGCGTGGTTGAGCTCGTAGGCGAGCGCGGACATGCCGTAGTCGGACAGCGACACCGCCTGGGCGTTGAACGTGTTGGTCTCGACGATGTCGGCACCGGCGTGGAGGTACTCCCGGTGGATGGCGGCGACGACCTGCGGCTGGGTCAGCGTGAGCAGGTCGTTGTTGCCCTGCAGGTCGCGCGGCCAGTCCGCGAAGCGCTCGCCCCGGTAGCCGGCCTCGTCGGG
>JBIOYO010000184.1:0-3227 GCA_044870175.1 Nocardioidaceae bacterium
TTCGGCATCGCCGGCGAGGCCACGATGGACTTCGGGGTGACGCACAAGCGCAGCCGGGCGGTCTCGCAGCGGATGTCGAACGGCGTCCACTTCTTGATGAAGAAGAACAAGATCACCGAGATCCACGGCTGGGGCACGTTCACCGGGCCGAGGTCGGTCGACGTCAAGGGCGAAGACGGCTCCACCCGGACCGTCACCTACGGCAACGCGATCATCGCCACGGGCGCGACGACCCGGCTGATCCCGGGCACCTCGCTGTCGGCGCGGGTGGTCACCTACGAGGAGCAGATCCTCGACGACTCACTGCCCGGCTCGATCATCATCGCCGGGTCCGGGGCCATCGGCGTCGAGTTCGCCTACGTGATGCGCAACTTCGGCGTCGACGTGACCATCGTGGAGTTCCTCGACCGGATGGTCCCGACCGAGGACGCCGAGGTCAGCAAGGAGCTGCTCAAGCACTACAAGAAGCTGGGCGTCACCGTCCTGCTCAGCACGAAGGTCGAGGCGATCGAGGACTCCGGCGACCCCGGCACGAAGGTGAAGGTCACCGTCTCCCCCGCCAAGGGCGGGGAGCAGCAGGTGCTCGAGGCCGACAAGGTGCTGCAGGCGATCGGCTTCGCGCCGCGGCTGGAGGGCTACGGCCTGGAGGCCACCGGCGTCGCCACCGAGCGGGGCGCGATCAGCATCGACGAGCTCGGCCGCACGAACGTCGAGGGCGTCTACGCCATCGGCGACGTGACCGGCAAGCTGATGCTCGCGCACGTCGCCGAGGCCATGGGCGTGGTCGTCGCCGAGACGATCGCCGGTGCCGAGACGATGCCGGTCGACTTCGAGATGATCCCCCGGGCGACGTACTGCCAGCCGCAGATCGCCTCTTTCGGCTTCTCCGAGGAGCAGGCCAAGGAGCGCGGCTTCGACGTCAAGACCGCGAAGTTCCCGTTCTCGGCGAACGGCAAGGCCTGGGGGCTCGGCGACGCCGTCGGCTTCGTCAAGGTCGTCGCCGACGCGAAGTACAACGAGCTCCTCGGCGCGCACATGATCGGCCCCGAGGTCACCGAGCTGCTGCCCGTCCTCACGCTGGCCCAGAAGTGGGACCTCACCGCCGACGAGGTGGCCCGCAACGTCTTCGCCCACCCCACCCTCACCGAGGCCGTCAAGGAGGCCGTGGAGGGGATTTGTGGCCATATGATCAACCTGTGAGGCTCGGGCGAAGCCCGAGAACAGGCGAGCCGTAGCAGACGCCATGCGGCGCGAAGCGCCCTCGTCCTGCGTTTGCGACGGCTCGCCGCCTCCCAGCCACGCGGATACGACGGCTCGCCGCCTCCCAGCCAGGCAGGTACGACGGCTCGGCGCCTCCCAGCCAGGCGGATACGAGGGCTCGCCGCCTCCCAGCCACGCGGAAACGACGGCTCGCCGTTACCGGCTCGGGTGTGGCAGAATGAGCACCGCCATGGGTCTTCTGTGTTGTCGCTGTCGCTGACACCAGCGCTTCTCGCTGGTGGCCCTCGCGTGCGCCGACAGCCCAACGACCAGCACACAGGACGACGACCATGGCTCATTCCTCTCACCTTCCGGCGTTCCCGTCCGCGTTCGCCGCGTGGACTGCCCACCTCCACCGAGCCGGCTTCGGCGTGCTGTCCAACAGCCACGCCGTCCCCGTCGAGCTGTGGCTGCGGGAGCCGGCCGGGACGGTCCTGCTGTTCCGCGCCCGGGGGACCCGGGTCACGCTGCGCCGGTACGCCCCGGACAGCCTCACCGGGCTGATCCTGCGCGCGGAGTGCGACTGCGCCGCCCACCGCGAGGCCGGCGGCACCCGCCGCACCGCTCTCACGCCGGGCGCGGCACCGCTGTCCGAGGCGGTGTACGACGGCGCGGACGAGCTCGGCTGGGTGGGGTACCAGGCCGGTCTGCTCGACGTGACCTCCGCGTCGGTCCTCTTCGACCGGCTGCTGCAGCGACTCCCCGCCGCGCCTCCCGCGGCGATCCTTGACGGCGGGTCGCACGAGGAGGAGGCTGGGCAGGCCGTGGCCTGAGCTCCAACCTCAAGGCCATGGCTGACGACGCGGCGGGCGCGTCGCTCGGGGGCACGGGGGAAGGACGCCGCAGATGGCGATCAACCACGTCTGGAAGGCCGCACTGGGCGTCGGCGCCGTCCTCGCCGGTTCGGTGGTCGCCGCAGCGGCGCCAGCGGGCGACCCCAGCGGCTTCCGGCTCACGGCCCCTGCGGCCGATCGTGGCCAGCTGGTCGGCGTCCCTGATGGGCAAGGCCTCACACTCCCAGTCAGCCAGAGCTTCGCTGTGGCGGCGAGCTGCTGCCCCTCGGCCATGGGGACGGTGACCGACGCCGACCCCAGGCGCCAGGTCGAGACGGCGGCTCGGCCGCATGGCCGACGCCAGCCGGTTCTCGCTGACGCAGGTCGTGCTCCCCGGCCGCAGCTCGCCGCGGGGGTGGTTGCCACGATCCCGGATCCACGACCACCCCGGCCGCATCTGCCCCAACCGGAGCCAGCCGCACCGCTGGCGCAGGTCCCAGATGACCACGCAGCGCAGGCAGGAGCACGCGCGCACGGACGGAGCCGCTCGCACGCCGGCGACCGGGTCCACCGCGGTGCGGACGGGAGACCGTCAGCCGCTCGCCCGGGCCGGCGCGTGCAGGCCCCGGCGAGCGGTCCGGACCACGTCCGGCCGGCCCATGCCGCGTCGAACGGCCGACCCGCTCGAGATGGCCTTGACGGCGGGTCGGGGCGAGGACGAGGCTGAGCGGCGGCCGTACCAGACCGGCCTGGACTCCGCCTGCGGCAACGGCTCGACGCTGTGGATCCGGGAGAGCCTGCCCGTCGGCTGGGGCGACACCTACTTCCAGTTCGGCGCCGGCCAGTCGTTCAACTTCACGTCCGTGCCCAACGGCCCCACTACATAGCGGTGTAGGCCAACCCGACGGGCGACCTGTTCGAGACCGACCCCACCAACAACGTCGCTCTGCGCAAGCTGGTCCTCAAGGGCAGGCCCGGGAAGCGAGGCGTGTGCGTCCCAGCGGTGCACGGCATCGACGAGGAGGGCAGCTGCGGCTCACCGGCCAGTAGCCAGCCAGCAGGCCGGCCAGCCGGTCAGCCGAACGGCAGCGGCGGGCTGTCGTCCGGGACGGCTCCTGCCCGCCGGGCGGTCATGCGGCGGCGGTGGTGCCGGCGGCACAGCACCTCGTAGCCCACCTCCATCGGAGGGTCCCC
>JBIOYO010000185.1:0-5981 GCA_044870175.1 Nocardioidaceae bacterium
ACGTTGGTGAAGTTGATGTTGCGGTTCACCACGTAGGTGACCTGGTCGCCGACGACGTCGCGCCGGACCTGGTCGGCCAGCCGGCACACCGCGGCCAGCCCGGGACCGTCGGCGGTGAACAGCGCCAGCGCCTGGTCGTCGGTGAGCCGCTTCGGGTCGCGCTCCGCCTGGCGCAGCGCCGCGCGCAGCCCACCGTCGAGCCTCGCAGCCTGGCGGTGCCCGCGCGCGGCGTGGACCTGCTTGCGGAGCATCGCCCAGTCGCCGTACACGGCGTCGAAGTCGGCCCTCCGGTCCGAGCTGCGGCCCTCGGTGTCGATGCTGGCGAACAGGTCGGTGCGGCCGGACCCCTCACCCGCGGCGAACCCGCCGTCCGGCTCCTGCCAGGGCAGTCCCACCGGGCGTACGCCGGGACGGGCCAGCCCGTCCGGACCGGCGAGCGCCGCCACGTGGTCCCGCACCCGCGGGTCCACCCAGGGCTCGCCGGCGCGGACGTACTCCGGGTGCACGGTCAACCGCGCGCGCAGCTCCAGGCCGGCGTCCTCGGTGACCGCCCTGAGCCGGTCCAGCGACGGCCATGGCCGCTCGGGGTTGACGTGGTCGGGGGTCAGCGGCGAGACCCCGCCCCAGTCGTCGACCCCGGCGCCGAGCAGAGCCGTGCACTCCTCGGGGTCGACCAGGTTGGGCGGCGCCTGCACGCGCATCCTCGGGCCCAGCACCAGGCGCGTGACGGCGATCGTGGCGAGGTGCTCCTCCAGGCCGAGGTCGCGGGCGTGGCGCATCGCGGTGTCGGGCTTGGCCCGGAAGTTCTGCACGATGACCTCCTGCACCGCGCCGTACTGCCGAGCCACGCGCCGGATCGCGAAGACCGTCTCGGCCCGCTCCACCAGCGTCTCGCCGATCCCGACGAGCAGCCCGGTCGTGAACGGCACGGAGAGCCGTGCGGCGTCCTCCAGCACGCGCAGCCGCACCGCCGGGTCCTTGTCGGGGGAGCCGTGGTGGGCCTGCCCCGGGTCGGTGAACAGCCGCGTCGACGTGGTCTCGAGCATCATCCCCATGGAGGGGGCGACCGGCTTGAGCCGGTTGAGCTCGGCCCAGGACATCACCCCCGGGTTGAGATGTGGCAGCAGACCGGTCTCCTCCAGCACCCGGACCGCCATCGCCCGCACGTAGGCCAGGGTCGAGTCGTAGCCGTGCTCGTCGAGCCAGGACCGAGCCTGCGGCCAGCGGGTCTCCGGCCGGTCGCCGAGGGTGAACAGCGCCTCGGTGCAGCCCAGCGCCGCGCCGCGGGCGGCCAGGTCGACCACCTCGTCGGGGGAGAGGTACGGCGCCCTGCCCGCGGCCGCGAGCCGGCCCGGCACCGTGACGAACGTGCAGTAGTGACACCGGTCGCGGCACAGGTGGGTCAGCGGCACGAACACCTTGGGCGAGTAGGTCGCCACCCCGGGCCGCTCGGCCGCGACCAGCCCGGCGTCCCGGACCCGGGCCGCGGCCCGGCACAGCGCCCTCAGGTCGTCTCCCCTGGCCGCGAGCAGCACGGCGGCCTCGGCGACGTCCAGGCTGGCCCCTCGGTCGACCCGCGCCAGGGCTCGCCGCAGCTGCTGCGAGGTGGGTGGGGCGGCGAGGGTCATTGCTGGTCTCCCCGGGTCGGCGCGGTCGGCGTGCCTGCGCCCCAAGGCTAGTGGCCATCTCGGGGGCAGATTCCCATGGGATCGAGATGTCTTCCCGCCTCCCACGGCGGACGCGTCGAGGGAACCGGTCGAGGACCGTGGGGACCAGCAGCGCACACCGACGGGCCCGCCACCTGGTGAGGTGACGGGCCCGTGGCCGTGCGGTTCGGAGCGCTCGCGCTGTGGGCGCTCAGGGCTCCTGCGGCATCAGCACCCACGCGACCAGGTAGGCCACGGCCAGCGAGCCGAAGCCCAGGATCGAGCCGATGACCACCACCAGCCGGATGATGGTGACGTCGATGCCGCTGTAGTCGGCCAGGCCGGCGCAGACCCCGGCGACCATCTTCTTGTCGCGGGAGCGGACCAGCCGCTTGGGGGCAGGTGGGGTGGGCAGGTCGGTCATGGGTTCTCGTCCTCCGTGGTGTCTGTGGTGGTGTCTGTGGTGGTGTCTGTGGTGGTGTCGGTCGGGCTGTCGGTGGTCGGGCTGTCAGCGGTCGTGTCCGTGTCGAGGATGCCGGTCCCGCCGGCCGGCGCGACCACCGGGTCGGCGGTGTGCACGGTCATCCCGGTGAGGCCCTCGCGGGGCTCGAACGGGTCGTCGTAGGCGTAGGTGGGCAGTGGCTCGTCGACGTGGTCCTCGGGCGGAGCCGGCAGGGCCTCCGCGCCGCCGCCGCGGAACGCTCGCACCGCCGCGGCCAGCAGCCCTGCCGCACCGGCGGCCACGAGCGTCACGGGCAGCGCCCATCGGATGCCGTCGGCGTCGACGACGCCTGCCTCGGTCAGGGCCCACGAGCCGGCCAGGCCGAGGAAGACCAGGCCGACGACCAGGTAGCCGATGTTCAGGGGATGGGTTCTCATGACGTCCTCACTTCGATGTGTCCGAACTCCAGGTCGAGCTCGAGGTCGACGGTGGCCACGGGGTCGGTCCCCCCGACCACGCCGCGGGTGTCCACGCCGAAGCCGTCCTCGGAGCGGGTGGGCAGGTCGATCGCCCCGCCGAAGTCCACCGTGGCGTCGACGACCGCCGACACGTCCTCGGGCAGCACGACCACCAGCTCGCCGGCGTTGGCGTCGAGGCTGATGGAGCGGCCGTCCAGCTCGGCGGGGTCCCGGACCTCGGTCAGGTCGAGCACGATCTGGCCGGCGGGGACGTGGTACCTGCTCTGGACCGCGTCGGCGCTGGTCGGGACGTACTCCCGGGCCCGGTCGCCGGAGAACCCTGGCTCGGCGATCGACGTGCCGGCCAGCGCCACCGCGGCGACCAGCCCGAGCAGGATCAGTCCGCCGGCCCTGCCGAGGAACGACCCCACAACCAGCATCGCGCCGGTGACGCCGAGGGCCAGGGCCGGGTACGCCGCGTCGGGCACGTCGGCGCCGGTGGCCTCGACCACGCCGAGCACGCCCAGCGCGACGGCGACCAGTGCGAGGGTGAAGCCGAACAGCAGGGGACCGCGGTCCCTGCGCGACGGCCGCGCCGGACCAGGACCCGCGGCGTAGTACGCCGGTGGCCCCGGGGGCGGCGGGACCGGTGGCTGCCAGGCCGGCTCGGGCGCCCGCCAGGCCGGTTCGGGGTAGACCGGCTGGCCCGGCTCGGTGGTCCAGGGACCACCGGATGCGGGCGGCGGGCCGGCCGACGCCGGGGAGCCCGGTGGGGCCGGCGGTGCCTGGGGGGTGCTCCCCTGGGCGCGGTTGCTGAGCAGCATCACCACGCCGCCGACCACCGCCACGGGGACGATCCACCAGGGGAAGCCCCAGCCGCCCCAGCTGTCACCCAGGACCAGCAGGCCGGCCAGCACGGCCGCGCCGATGAGCAGCGCGTTGCGGGTGCTGTCCGACGCGCTCACGACGGTGTCACCGGTGTCCTCCTCGGGGACCAGCAGCCAGGCGGCGCCGTACAGGAGCAGCCCGGCCCCGCCGAAGAAGACCAGCACCACGAACAGGACCCGGAAGATCACCGGGTCGATGTTGAGGTGCCGGCCGAGGCCGCCGGCGACGCCGGCCACCTTGCGGTCGGTGACGCTGCGGCGAAGGGCGGAGTAGCTGCGGAGGTTGTCGGTGCGCACGCCGTCGCCCTGTGGCGGTCGCTCCTGCTGAGGGGTCTCGTTCATGTCTCAACCCTGACGGCCGGTGGTCTCGCCGACCATCGGGGACCACCCTGGTTCCCGGGTGCGGCACCCGGTGCCGACCCGGTCCCGGGCCGGGGGCCGGCTCAGGGGAGGGCCAGGGTCCGTCCGCATGGGAGCCGGGCCCGGCGCGTGTGACGATGGAACGACGATGACCACCACCGCGTCCGGGCAGCGAGCCGCCGAGCCCGCAGCCCCCTCCGTCCGCCGCGCGACCCGCAGCGCCGACGACCGGTACCTCGGGGGCATCGCGGGTGGTCTGGCCGCCCACCTCGGCGTCGACCCGATGCTGCTGCGGGCGATCTTCGTGGGCGCCAGCCTGGTCAAGGGCCTCGGCCTGCTCGTCTACGCGGGGCTGTGGCTGACCATGCCCCTCGACACCCACCCACCGGCCAGCGCCCCCGGACTCGAGGCCGCCGCCCGCCAGGGGAAGCGGCCCACCCCGCCTCGGAGGCTGCGCGACGCCGGCCCGGCCGTGGCCATGGCCGCACTGCTCCTCGGGATCGTCGTCCTGGGGCACCAGGTGGTCGGCGGCTACCCGCTCTTCTGGCCCCTGCTGCTGGCCGTGCTCGGCGTCGTCGTGCTGTGGCGCCAGGCCGACGAGGCGCAACGAGAACGCATGTCTGACAGCAGCCGGCGGGTGGGACTGTGGCGCGCCGTCGTGGGCGAGGGCGGCGTGGCGGCGTACGGGCGCTTGGCCGCGGGCGTGCTGCTGCTCGCCACGGCCCTCACCGTGCTCGCCGTGCAGACCCGCGGGCTGGACTCGGCCCGCGACGTGCTGACCGCGGGTGCGTTCGCCGCCGTGCTCCTGGCGCTGATCCTGGGCCCGTTCCTGTTCCGGCTCGCCGGCGACCTGTCGGAGGAGCGCGCCGCCCGCGTGCGCCAGCAGGAGCGCGCCGACGTAGCAGCCCACCTGCACGACTCGGTGCTGCAGACGCTGGCTCTGATCCAGAAGAGCTCCGCGGACGCCGCAACCGTCGCCCGGCTGGCCCGCGCGCAGGAGCGCGACCTGCGGCAGTGGCTGTACGGCGAGGCCGCCGCGCCGGAGGTGTCGGTGGCCGCGGCCCTGCGCGCCGCGGCGGCGGAGGTCGAGGACGCACACGGCGTACCCCTCGAGGTGGTCACGGTCGGCGACCTGCCGTCCGGGGACCGCACCACGCCGCTGGTCCTCGCCGCCCGCGAGGCCATGGTCAACGCCGCCAAGCACTCCGGCGCCGCCAAGGTGGACGTCTACGCCGAGCTGGGCCAGGAGCTCGCCGAGGTGTTCGTGCGCGACCGGGGAGCGGGCTTCGACGTCGACGGCGTGGGCGAGGACCGCCTCGGCGTCCGCCGCAGCATCGTCGACCGGATGCGGCGGCACGGCGGGCGGGCGGACATCCGCACCGCGCCGGGGGAGGGCACCGAGGTCCGCCTGTCGGTGCCCGCCCCGACGTCCGCCACGACCGGCGCCGCCCAGCCACAGCCACCCACCGACCAGGAGGACCCATGACCGCACCGACCTCAGGGACCCCAGCAACCCCAACCGGGCCGGTCCGGGTCGTGGTGGTCGACGACCACGCGATGTTCCGCACCGGCGTCCGCGCCGAGCTCACCGCCGCACCGCGCCGGGTCGTCATCGTCGGCGAGGCCGAGGACGTCGACTCCGCCGTCGAGCAGGTGCTCCTGCACCGGCCGGCCGTGGTGCTCCTCGACGTACACCTTCCCGGGGGAGGCGGTGTGGAGGTGATGCGCCGGGTGGCGCACCGGGTGCCCGACACGAGGTTCCTCGCGCTGTCCGTGTCCGACGCGGCCGAGGACGTCATCGGCACGATCCGCGGTGGGGCCCGCGGCTACGTCACCAAGACGATCACCGGCCCGGAGCTGGTCGACGCGATCGGCCGGGTGGCGGAGGGCGACGCGGTGTTCTCGCCGCGGCTGGCCGGGTTCGTCCTCGACGCGTTCGCCGGGACCATCGAGGTGGCCCAGGTCGACGAGGACCTCGACCGGCTCACCGAGCGCGAGCGGGAGGTCATGCGGCTTATCGCCCGCGGCTACGCCTACAAGGAGGTGGCGCGGGAGCTGTTCATCTCGGTGAAGACGGTGGAGACCCACGTGTCCTCGGTGCTGCGCAAGCTCCAGCTCTCGTCGCGGCACGAGCTGACCCGTTGGGCCTCCGACCGGAGGTTGCTGTGACCCCGCCTGTCGCCGCTGA
>JBIOYO010000186.1:0-4101 GCA_044870175.1 Nocardioidaceae bacterium
CCGCGGTGATGGCGCCTACCTCGACCGCCCGGCGGACGTTCTCGGCCAGCAGGGACGCCTCGCGCAGCATCGCGTCGGGGAAGACGACCGCCGAGGACCCGATGTCCGGGTCGACCTCCAGGCCGGCGCGGGTCAGCAGCGGGCGCAGCTGCCGGCCGACGAACGGGCTGGGCTGGGAGAGGACGAACGCGTCGTCCATCGCCCGGCCCACGCGCGGGTCGCCGGGGAAGATGGTCCGGGTGGCCCAGTCGGAGTCCAGGATCGCGGCCCGGCCGCCCGGCCGGAGCACGCGTGCTGTCTCCGCTGCGGCGGACGCGGGGTCGGTGAGGTGCTGCCAGACCCGCTCGCTGCGCAGCAGGTCGACCGAGCCGTCGGCGAAGGGCAGGGCGGTGGCGTCGCCGTCCACGAACGTCGCCGCCGATCCGGCCGCCGCGGCTCGCTCCTCGGCGAGCGCGCGCAGGCGCGGGTTCGGCTCCACGCCCACGGCGCGCCCCGCTGGCCCGACCAGGCCGGCGAGCTCGCGGACGACGCTGCCGGTGCCGCTGCCCACGTCGACGGCGGTCTCCCCGTCGCGCGGCGCCAGCCGCTCCAGCGTCCAGGCGCGCAGCCGCCGGACCGACGGCAGCGACTCCTGCAGGTCCAGGGCGTAGAGGACCGCGGCGAGGTCGGCCACGGCGTCGTCGCTCTCGTGCTCCTTCTGGAACGCTGTGGCCAGCCTGTGCAGCTGGCCCGGGGGCTCCGGCACGGGCGGCGGGGTCACCACTCCAGCGTGGGCGATCCGGGCCTCCGCACGACACCCCCCGATCGGGCCATCCGGGACGTGCGAGGATCGGCTGCGTGCGGACCATCGGACTCGTCGGGGGGATGAGCTGGGAGAGCTCGGCTGAGTACTACAAGCTGATCAACCAGGGCGTCGAGAAGCGGCTCGGCGGCTGGCACTCCGCGCAGCTGGTGATGGCGTCGGTGGACCTGCAGGAGCTCACCGACCTCCTCGCCGACGAGCGGTGGGACGACATCGCCGCGATCCTGGTCGCCGCGGCCCGCGGCGTGGAGGCCGCCGGGGCCGACCTGCTGCTGCTGTGCACCACGACCTTCCACCTGGTCGCCGACCAGGTTGAGGCGGCGGTCTCGGTGCCGATGCTGCACCTGGCCGACACGGTGGCCGCGGCCGCGACGCGGTTGGGGCTTTCCACGGTGGCCCTCATCGGTACGTCGTTCACCATGGACCGGACCTTCTTCTCCGACCGGCTCGCCGGGCACGGGCTGGAGATCGTCGTGCCCGACCCGCCCGACCGGCCGGAGCTGAACCGGATCATCTACGACGAGCTGGTCCACGGCCGGGTGCTGGACGGCTCACGGCGCACCGTGGTGGCCCTGCTCGACCGGCTGTGGGACCGCGGGGCGCAGGGCGTCATCCTCGGCTGCACCGAGCTGGAGCTGCTGATCCACCAGGCCGACACCGAGCTGCCCGTGCTGGGCTGCACGACGCTGCACGTCGAGGCCGCGCTCGCCCGCGCACTCGGCTGACTCGAGACGACCACGCATGCCCCCGCCCAGCACCCGCGACGACCTGCGCAACGTCGCGATCGTCGCCCACGTCGACCACGGCAAGACCACCCTGGTCGACGCGATGCTGTGGCAGACCGGCGCGTTCGGCGAGCACGCCCACGTCGACGAGCGGGCGATGGACACCGGGGAGCTGGAGCGGGAGAAGGGCATCACGATCCTCGCCAAGAACACCGCTGTCCGGTACGCCGGCCCGGCCGCCGCCCTGCCCACGACGATCAACATCATCGACACACCCGGGCACGCCGACTTCGGCGGCGAGGTCGAGCGCGGGCTCTCCATGGTGGACGGCGTCGTGCTCCTCGTCGACGCCAGCGAGGGGCCGCTGCCGCAGACCCGGTTCGTGCTGCGCAAGGCGCTGAACTCCGACCTTCCCGTCGTCCTCGTCGTCAACAAGGTCGACCGCACGGACGCGCGCATCGCCGAGGTGGTCGACGAGACGTACGAGCTGTTCTTGGACCTGCTCGACGACTCGCACCGCCCCGACGCGCTGGACTTCCCCGTCGTCTACGCCAGCGCCAAGGCCGGCCGCGCGAGCCTGGCGATGCCGGAGAACGGGACGCTGCCGGACTCCCCCGACCTCGAGCCGCTGTTCTCGACCATCCTGGCCACCGTCCCGGCGCCGACGTACACCGAGGACGCGCCGCTGCAGGCGCAGGTGACCAACCTGGACGCCAGCCCGTTCCTCGGCCGGCTGGCGCTGGTCCGCGTGCACCAGGGCACGCTGCGCAAGGGCCAGCAGGTCGCCTGGCTGCGCCGCGACGGGTCCACCCGCAGCGTGCGGGTCACCGAGCTGCTGGTGACGACCGCGCTGGAGCGCACGCCGGGTGAGGAGGCCGGGCCGGGCGACATCGTGGCCATCGCCGGCATCGCAGACATCATGATCGGGGAGACCCTGGCGGACCCGGACCGCCCGGCGCCGCTGCCGCTGATCACCGTGGACGAGCCGGCCATCTCGATGACCATCGGCACCAACACCTCCCCCTTGGCCGGCCGGGTCAAGGGCGCGAAGGTGACCGCGCGCCTGGTCAAGGACCGGTTGGACCGCGAGCTGGTCGGCAACGTGTCGATCCGCGTGCTGCCCACCGAACGGCCCGACACCTGGGAGGTGCAGGGCCGTGGCGAGCTGGCCCTGGCAATCCTCGTGGAGCAGATGCGCCGCGAGGGCTACGAGCTCACCGTCGGCCGGCCGCAGGTGGTCACCAAGCGGGTCGACGGCGCCCTGCACGAGCCCGTGGAGCGGCTCACCATCGACGTGCCGGAGGAGTACGTCGGCACCGTGACCCAGCTGCTCGCCCTGCGCCGGGGCCGGATGGAGCAGATGGTCAACCACGGCACCGGCTGGGTGCGGCTGGAGTTCCTGGTGCCGAGCCGCGGCCTGATCGGCTTCCGCACCGAGTTCCTCACCGACACCCGCGGCACCGGCATCGCCCACCACGTCTTCGAGGGGTACGAGCCCTGGTCCGGCGGCATCCGTTCCCGTCCGACGGGGTCGCTGGTCGCCGACCGGGCCGGCGCCGCCACGTCGTACGCCATGACCAACCTGCAGGAGCGTGGCGTGCTCTTCGTCGAGCCCGGGACCCAGGTGTACGAGGGCATGGTGGTGGGCGAGAGCTCCCGCGACGACGACATCGACGTCAACATCACCAAGGAGAAGAAGCAGACCAACGTGCGGTCCTCGACCGCGGAGACCTTCGAGAAGCTGGTACCGCCGCGCCGGCTCTCCCTCGAGCAGAGCCTGGAGTTCTGCCGCGACGACGAGTGCGTGGAGGTGACCGCCGCGGCCGTGCGGATCCGCAAGGTGGTGCTGGACCAGACCCAGCGGGCCAAGGTCGCGGCCCGCGCCCGGCGCGGCTGACTCACCGGCCGGCGGCCGTTGGTAGTCGGGTTCAGGTCAGTGCTTCACACTCCGTAGATTCAGCGGAGCGCTTCATCACACCGACAGCAGCGCCAGCCCGGCCAGCGCGGCCAGCCAGCTGGTGAAGGACCCGATCAGGAAGTACTCCGTCACGTCGCTCGGGCCGGGGTCGTCGGTGCCCCGTTGGAGCTCGGGGAACCGGAGCAGGCCCTTGGCCGCCACCACGACCGACGCGGCGGTGACCTGGCCCGCCATCCCCAGGCCGACGACGAAGAACCGCTCCATCGGCCCGAGCACCCGGCCTCCCTTGAGCCGCTTCTCGTTGGCGTTGGCGGGCACCCCGACCGCGTCCAGCACCAGCCGGACCACCACGTTCACGGTGGAGACCTGGACCAGCGCGACAGCCGTGACGAGCAGGACCCGCTCGACCGGCCAGCGGGCCACCGGGCCGTCGGCCAGGGCAGCCGGCCACGCCACGCCCGCGGGCCCGGTACCGCCGCCCAGCACCGTGACCAGCAGGCCGGCGGCCAGGCCGGCGAAGGCCACGGCGCGAGACGTCACAGCACCGGTCCCGCCGGCGGGGACTCGCCGCCCGCCCAGCGCCGCGGCCGAGCCGAGCACCCACATCCAGAACGCCGCCCCGGCCGGCAGCCAGACCAGCGTCCACCCGCGCAGGG